>CASEGX010000064.1 GCA_949287505.1 uncultured Spirochaetales bacterium
CCGGTAGCAATGCGGAGGCTTGTTGGTTCGCAGATAACAACGCCGTCCGGCCTGAGGCCTGTCTTATTCAGAAGATACTTCACAGCATCGCCATCATAGTCCTCCTCCATCGAGGATGCCGAGACATAGATAGCTCCATCACCGAGGAGGCCTGCCTTCTTGGCTGCGAACGCCCCGAATACGGACGCAACCAGTCCGCACTTCATATCGGAAGCGCCGCGCCCATAGAGCTTGCCGTCCTTTATCTCCCCGGAGAACGGAGGAACGGACCAGAGCTGCTCATCATTGACAACAACAGTATCCATATGGGAATCGAACATGAGCTTCGCATCCCCTGCTCCGATACGTCCAAGGACATTGCCCATATCGTCGATAGTGATTTCATCGTATCCGAGCTCTTCCATCTTCCCTGCAATAAGGGATGCCACCTCGCCTTCCTGGCATGTAAGACTCCTCGTCTTCACGACCTCAGATGCGAATGCGATTATTTCGTCCTTATACTCTTTAAGTATATCTGCGATAATATTATTCATAGTCAGGCCCCGCTCCTTTTCAGTGGTGTCAGGTATATAATACCCTCTGAACATTAAACTTCAAGCAAAATATTGCGTAATACCGCAAATTAATTGTTGACTACTTACATAACCGGCATGAAAATTATAAAAAATTGCTAAAAGGGAGAGAAAAAGATGAGCAAGGAAAAAACGAAGACATTCCATGTTCCAAACACATTCATCATTCTCATGGGACTGATTCTCATAATCGGTATTCTTACCTACTTCATCCCTGCAGGAACCTATGACCGCTACTATGACGAGGTCACAGGCCGCGAGATCGTTGATCCAAACAGCTTCCATGAAGTCGAAAAGAACCCAATGACAATCGTCCAGTACTTCACATCGGCGGTTGATGGATTTGTCGAGGCAGGATATGTCGTCGCTCTTACATTTGCTGTCGGCGGCGGATTCTATGTACTTGAGAAGGCTGGAATCATAACAGGAGCCATAAGCTCTCTTGCCAGAAAGCTGAAGAACCGTGGCATCATAATAATCCCGATACTGATGACGGCATTCGCGCTTTGTGACTGCTTCGTCGGAATGTGCGAGCTTACGATGGTATATGTACCTATCATCCTTCCTCTGATGCTCGCTATGGGATTCGATTCGATGACAGCTGCAGCCACAGCTCTTATCGGATCGCAGGTTGGATTCACTCTTGCCCTTGCTAACCCGTTCACGACAATCATCGGACAGAAGATCGCAGGACTTCCGCTCATGTCCGGATGGCAGTACAGGCTTATCATGATGATCTGTTTCCTTACGGTTGCTATCATCTTCGTATGCCGCTATGCGAAGAAGGTCCAGAAAGATCCTCTCTCAAGCCCGATGTATGAGATTGACCAGGAGACAAGGAAGGATATCGATTCCACGACCCTTGATACTGCAAAGCTCAACGGAAGGCAGAAGGCTGCTGGTGTCGTGGCAATCCTCCTCTTCGCCCTCATGGTATATGGCGTTATCGGAATGGGCTGGGACATGCCGCAGATCGGTGGAACATTCGTAGCTATCGGTATCCTCGGCGGAATCATCGCAGGTCTTTCCGGCGACGACATCTGCGGAGCATTCGTACATGGATCGATGAACGTCCTCGAAGGCGCTCTCATCATCGGTGTTTCCAGAGGTATCGCAGTAATCATGGACAACGCAATGATCACAGACACAATCGTTTATGCACTCAGCGTCGTCCTCCAGAGCGTTCCTGCAGCACTCAGCGCAATCGGAATGGTAGTCGCACAGACAATCATCGAGTTCTTCATCTCATCCGGTTCCGGCCAGGCTGTAGCTACAATGCCTATCATGGCTCCTCTTGCAGATCTCATCGGACTTTCCCGCCAGATTGCAGTCATGGCATGCCAGTTCGGCGATGGACTTACGAACATCCTCTATCCTGTATCTGGATACTTCATCGCAACACTCGGACTTGCAAAGGTTCCGTACGAGAAATGGGTAAAATTCTTCTTCCCGTTCCTCTGCGTTGAATGGGTAATGACCATCATCTTCATGCTTATCGCTCAGGCTATAAACTGGACCTGACAGGAAAGCAATGCAGACAGACAGGCTATGGGCACAGACCATGGCCTGTTTTTCATCAGATGAACTGCTCAGAGACAAGACGAGGAACATCCTAGCAAAGCGCCTTTTTTCACTCGCGGAAGCGGTTCAGGTACAGCTGCTTCTATTCCTTCTCAACCCACTGATTCTTCACATATTTCCCTATTACATTCTCGCTTGTATGTTTTCCCATGCTCGATACGAAAGATCCCCGCTCCAGAACTTCCCCCATAAAACCTTCTTCACATCAGGATGCTCCACAAATATACGCCTTGCAGTCACACTCTTCACGACCTTGTTTATTTTGCTTAGACTATGCTCCGGAGTGCTCTGTATCAAATAATGCACTTGGCCGTTATCAGCATCCACTTCAAGGAATTTGGAGTAGTTCACTAGAACAGAAGGCCGATGCTTTTTGGTTATACGCAACGGCCTTTCTGCTGATATGGAGGCAGGACTGCACAGTCCGGTTGTGCAAACAGCACATTATTGGTTAAAGCTGTCCGCTTGCAACCCCGCGCCTGAGATAATCGTTTACCCTTGTCTGCCACCCTGCTCCACTATTTTTGAGTGAGGCAAGGACATCTGCATCAATCCTGATACTTAGGACTTCTTTTTTTGGTTTCCAGATATCCCTGTTCACAAGGTGACATGGCTTGAGCTTTTTCAGTTGCTCATCAGTGAGTGGTGGGCATTCAGGATCGGTGAATGTCTCATGGAAATTCTTAATTTCTTCCAAGCGATCTCTTGAGATTTTCATAATATGCCTCCTTCAGCCTGCTTCTTATTATCTGCTCATATGAAGGAGCCTGTACCTGTTTTTTGTCATTCTCATCGATTTTGCATGAAACTGTATGCATATAGTACCCCTACGTACATTTATCGTAATACGATAATCAATTACTGACCACATCATTGCTTTTTATCACAAAAGCTGCGAGTGTCGTAGCAATCCTCCTCTTCGCCATTATGATATACGGCATTATCAGGGTGGTTGAGATATAAACTGGGTATAGCAAAAAAGCAAAGCTGACCATGGCCTGTTTTCTTGTATAATGGCATCTATGGCAAGACGTCTTATCCTTGGTGATATCCACGGCTCATACAGAGCCTTATGCGAAGTGCTAGACAAAGCTGGCTTCAATCCGGACGAAGATGAACTATATTCCGTCGGAGATATAGCTGATGGTTACCCCGATGTATATGAATGTCTGGCATTCCTCCGTACTCTTCCTTCATTCCACCCGGTCATAGGCAACCATGATGCATGGCTCCAGAACTGGCTTTATGAGGGAACCGCACCAAGCATATGGGTGATGCAGGGAGGCCGCAGAAGCATTGAATCATTCACAAAGGCAAAAGTATCCCAAAAGAATAGAATTGAATTCGCTGAATGGATGAGCACATGGCCATATGCAATTCTGTTATCCGATGCAGCAATCATGCACGGAGGCCCAGGGCCAGACTTAACACTTGATGATATACAAAAGCTATCCGAAGAGAAGAGGAACCTGAAAGAACCCGCCTCTGATGGACAATATATTCCAGACCGACCTGCAGATACGCTCATGTGGGACAGGGTGTACTTCCGCTATGCCGAATATGATGAGAACCATGGATGCAGAAAGGATATCGGGAAATGGGATGAAAACATAAGACTCTTCACAGGGCATACAGAGTATGGCAATACAGTACCTTTCATCAGCCGTATGCATAATTTCATTAATCTTGATACGATGGCTGGCTCATTCGGATGCCTCACACTTATGGATATGGATACCCTGGAATACTGGCAGTCAAAGAAATCCAAAGATCTGTACGGCTTCTGCTCAATATCCTGACAGAGAGGAATGATGTATCATCACTGTATGCAAGCATCGGATAACACATCATGGAATACCAATGCAGAATTCTGGGATCATGCCATGGGCAATGATCTCAATGATTACCACAGGCAGGTCGTAAGACCAGCTGTCATGGAGTTTCTTGGGAATATTACCGGTGAATCGATCCTTGATATCGCATGTGGAAATGGATCCTTCTCTGCATTGCTATCACGAATGGGAGCGGATGTAACTGCCATTGATTATTCCGATAGGCTTATCGATATAGCAAAAAAGAGATGGAAGGAAAGCAATGTAGAGTTCCTTGTATGTGATGCTGCAGATGAAGAAAGCATACTGTCTCTTGGTGAACATAGATTCACAAAAGCTGTATCAACAATGGCCCTTATGGATATAAGCGATATCAAGCCAACGGTAAAAGCACTGAGTAAAGTCCTGAAGTATAATGGCCTATTCGTATTCGCAACGCAGCATCCATGCTTCGTTACACTTACAGACAGATACATGACAGAGCATAGCTATCAGGGAGAGGCAATAGCAGGACAGC
>CASEGX010000065.1 GCA_949287505.1 uncultured Spirochaetales bacterium
GAAGCTTCTTCATCAACATAACCTTCCCAGGACACGTTATACTCAGTTGATCCAAGAAGCATAGACTTCTCTACATTTTCACTGTCATAGTAATAAGCTGTTACAGTGTAGTCCGACGGCTTTCCAACTTCAGGGGTGCTACCACCAACAGAAACATATGATTCTGGACCGCCAGCAACTTCAATACGGTTAATATTGTAAACGGAAACTGTTCCCTTTACTGTTACAGGCTGGGAGTCATAGTTCCTGCCGAGATCAGCTTCCACTGACTCTCCACCGTAAACCTTTGCAGCACCATTTGTAAGATAAACAGAAACAGTCTCATCTGCTGGGACGATCTTTCCGTTATCATAGGTGACTGTTACAGAGAACTTCTTAGGATCAAAATTCTGTCCTGTAAGGAAGTCTCCTGTCTGGTCGATATCTCCGCCTACTACGAAGCTTGGAAGCACCGGCGCATTATCGCATCCTACAAACATTGCAAGTGCCATGATTGCTACGATGCACGTCAAAAGAATAGATTTCTTTTTCATCGTATTCTTCTCCTCCTAGATTTTCTACACCAAGGGTACCCCCCCCCGGTAGAGATTTGTCAAGTCTTTCAGGGAGGGTTTTTTGAAAATTTACCCCGGGGGTAAAATTGCAAAGAGAAGAGATTTCTCTAATATTCAGGAAAACGTTTCATAATAACCTGAAATCAAACTTTGAATAGTTAACAAATCTGGTTTGGAGATTGAGATAAACATAGAACATAAGAAGATTGTGCTTGTTCAGAAAAAATATGAACGGTATTGTTAGAATCATCCAATATAAATATGAAAAGAATCTGACGCTTACAAACAGTCTGTACAGCTTTCGATTGCAAAGGCCTTTAATCCTTTTTCAGACTCCTATGAAGCAAGAAAAGGATATATGAGAATCACCAGAAATGTAGAGATCGTCCACTTCATTGAATCTACTCTAGAAAAGAACAGCTGTGCATTCCGTTTTCAGAATTTGCTACTCAGACAACAGATGGAGCAAGAAAAGCTCCGGCAGAATCACGCACACTAGAAAACTGGGAAATGATGCTAACGAAAATACAATCATCGCACCTGAAGCACAGGTAATCTCAATAATCAACATCAGCATTATTACATTAACCGAAGTATTGTCCTTACCAGCATCTTATCCACAGAAAGAAGCTTCTCTCCTTTCTATGACCTGAACATGTTATTTAATCCAGATGACTCAAATGAGAATATTCAGGAAAGACTATGTGATAAATATACAAGAAAAATACTTCTTTTTTCGGAACTATTATTCTTAGCTGTATAAAAACTCTTTCAATAGTGAGATTAACACGGATTCTCTGAGCCATATACAATCGTCATTTTCAAGCCAATTTCAAATTGATTTGGTTTACAGAGACTAAGAGAATCTGATTTCATCATAAAAGGCCTTTGACTTACCTGAAGAATTATATCTGATAAGATAGCACATGCACTGATTCAAAACAAAAGAGCACCTATTTCTGCATGCCTCATACGCATACAGAAATGGTTTATGGAAAGTGCCCTACTTTCTTCTTCTGATTTCCTGGGCTTTCCAGGGATCAAGATAATGTGTTGAATAAAGACGTTCTCTGACGGGGTCTCCGCTTTTTGTGAAACGAAGAGGAACAGAACCTTTACCTTCCCTTATGTATTTATTTATGGAAGGTTTCAGACCGGTCTCTTCTGCGTATGCTTTTACAGCTTTCAGCACAGCATGCAAACGTGGAAGATCGGAGGAGCACTGATCTTCGAGGCAAAATGCATTGCCCTTTCTCCACTCCTCCATCTTCTTTTCCTCGAGCATTCCTATTCCGATGAGGACATCTGGAACAGTACAGTAACCCCGCTCCTCAAGCTGACGCTCGATTTCCGAGTTGATCTTCTCAGCTCTTTTATCGGCCATCAGACAAGGTTCTCCGTTGCTTTCCAGAGCTTTTCGAGGTTATAGAATTCCCTGAGCTCAGAAGACATGAGATGTATCACTATATCACCGCAGTCAATGAGTTCCCAACCGCTTGTATCCGGCGCCTTATGCCTGTTGCTTACAGTAAGTCCAAGTTCATTGAGCTCGTCCCAGATCTGATGAACAACACCTTTAAGGTGTCCGACCGATGAGACTGTTCCGATTATAAAACATTCTGTCCATGTGCATTCGGATGATACATCGATCACTGCCACATCCGTACACTTATGATCTTCAAGAAATGCCTTAAGCTTATCTGCATTGAGTTTTGTCGTATCTTTCATATTCTTTCCTTGATTTATTATAGCTCACCGCCAGATTTTATATAATCATAGAGGTCGACGGAAACCGCCGCACTCTGCATACCTTCCCTCTTGAAATATTCATTCTGCATATCCATGATCGTGATGATCATATCCTCGAGACTGGAACAGGAAAGTATTCTTGCCCTGTCATTGTCATCGAGGTGCTTACGTCCCGGCTCCATATAATCTGCAATATACAGAACTGCACCGTATTTTCCCATTTCCTTGTGCCCCAGCGTATGATGACGCACGGCAATACGGAAATAATCTGGAACATCGCCCTCCGCGTCCTCGGGAAAATGAATTGCAGAAAGTGCTCCATGCAGAAGCATGGGCTCCTTTTCCTCTTCCGGGAAAACTTCAATACCATGTTCCCTGCAGTATTCCGGCGTGGTGCTGTCACAGCTGTAGCGATAGGCATCATGATAGATTCCTATATATGCAGCATCGTCTGTGGAAAGGCCAAAACGGTCAGCAAGCATTCTGGAAACGGAAACAACTCCCAGAGAATGCTGGAAGCGCTTTTCCTTGACCATTGACCTTACCTTATTCTCCAATTCCGTATAGCTTATTCTCATAAACGTACTTCCTCACACGGGGACTCAGCATTGAAGTGTCGCCAGCCCTCACTTCAGACGAAGATGCATGATAGATACTGCTTTCTATGAAAACAACTTCCGCTCCAGAGGTATTCTCAATTCTCCCCAGCCGGGTGAAACAGAGAAATCTCACATGAGTTCTGAGGTAGTCAAAATCATGCCAGTGTCCGAGTGTCGGAATGATATCATCACCGATGATGAAATTCACTTTGCCGTTATCCGCTGCACTATCATAAAATGCCCTTATGGTGTCAGAGGTGTAGCTTATTCCACCCTTCTCGCCTTCAAACAGCGAGACGGAAATCTCCATTGCATCATCGGGATACAGAGCCCTGTAATCCTCTACTGCAAGGCCCAGCATCCGGACTCTCTCTTCGAAGGAAACAGGATGAGTTCCTCTTTTGAAATTGGATATAAATGCAGGAATCACAATCAGGTGACCTATTCCACCTTTCTCATAAGCTTCATGGAAAAGGTGCACATGACCCATATGAACTGGATTGAATGTTCCCCCCAGAAGTGCAATCCTACTCTTCATCTCTGTAATGGGCATCCATGTCCATGCTCGAAGTGAATCCTTTCTCCTCTTTCTCTCCGGAAAGACGGAAAAGCGCATGCTTGAGAGGATCAAGAAGATCATCGCGATAAATGGAAAGAGGAAGAACAAGCGTATCGCTGTATTTTTCTTTCAGCTTCTCAAACCGTTCCTCTGTACCTTCCTCATCGATTTTCGTTCCCACGATGATATGCTCCTTACCGCCCAGTTCCTCGCTGTACTTTGAAAGCTCGGAAGAAAGGATATCATAGGCTTCCAGATAATTATCATCGGAAAGATCAACAAGATAGCAGAGACCTTTTGTGCGGGAGATATGGCGGAGGAATTTATAGCCCATGCCACTTCCTTCACTTGCACCTTCGATGATTCCCGGAATATCCGCAATGACAACATCCTGATCCCCTTCTCTAAGGACTCCGAGAACAGGGATTTTTGTCGTGAAAGGATATCCTGCGACCTTTGAACGTGCATTGGTGTAGAGGTTGATCAGGGATGACTTACCGGCATTAGGAAATCCCACCAGACCGATATCAGCAATGATCTGCAGTTCCAGGCCGACACGCATCTCCGTGCCTTTGCCGCCCGGCTGCGCAAAACGAGGAGTCTGCCTTACTGCTGTGCGGAAATGCCAGTTTCCAAGTCCACCACGGCCACCTTCAAGGAATACATAACGATCAAGTCCTGTCAGATCCTTGATGAGTTCACCTGTCTCAGCATTGCGGATAACAGTTCCAGGTGGAACAGGAATCTCAACATCCTTTCCATCACGCCCTGCACATCTTGCGCCCTGACCGGGACGGCCGTTCTCAGCCCTGAATGAACGCTGAAGCTTCAGATGTCCAAGCGTGCGAAGGTTATCCTTCACAACGAAGACAACGTCCCCTCCGCGCCCGCCGTCACCTCCGTCGGGTCCGCCTTTGGGGACGAACTTCTCCCGGCGGAAGGAGACACAGCCGTGTCCACCATTGCCGGAAGCTATATCAATGTAAGTTTCATCGGAGAAACCGAACATTCTTACTCGGCCTTAGCCTCTGTGCACTCTACGATTGAGCAGTACTTGCGGTTCTTTCTCTCATGGAACTTGACAGTACCGGAAACAAGAGCGAAGAGTGTATAATCCTTACCGCAGCCACAGTTGGCACCCGGATGGATTTTTGTTCCTCTCTGGCGAACGATAACCTCACCAGCCTTCACAATCTGGCCACCGAATCTCTTGACGCCAAGGCGCTGTGCATTGGAATCGCGTCCGTTGCGGGATGATCCGCCACCTTTCTTATGTGCCATTTCTCTCCCTCCTTAGCCTTCGATCTTCTCGACCTTGATCGTGGTATATGTCTCTCTGTGTCCCTGTGTGCGGCGATAGCCCTTTCTTCTGTGGAACTTGTAGACCTTGACCTTCTCGCCTCTGAACTCACCGCCGACGGTTGCTGTTACCTTTGCACCTTCTACATATGGTGCACCGAACTTTGCAGAATCGCCATCAACGACAGCCAGAACCTTCTCGATTTCATAGGAAGAACCCTCTTCCATGCTGAGTTTATCGACAACCAGCTCCTTGCCTTCTTCAGCCTTGTACTGCTTGCCGAGGATTTCAACTAGTGCGTACATGTCGTGTCCTTTAAATTTAGTCTGATGGTTTTCTATCCCTAACAGCAGATATTTGCAACAGCATCCAACCTTAAAAGAGCATTAGACAGGAAAAAACTGAAAATATAAACAAACGTTTGGTAGATTTTTCCTGATTTAAAAGATATTCTCAAAGCATGAAGATCAATGGGAAGGAAGAAATCATAGATACGGCAACAAAGATCATCGCATTCTCCGGAATCGACAAGCTGACAATGCAGAGCCTTGGGAATGCGATGGGGGTAAACAAGGCCTCGATTTACCACTGGTTCCATTCAAAAGAGGAAATACTTGAGGAAGTGTTCAGAGAAGGACACAAGAACCTGATGGCCAAAGGCTTCCGTCTGAATCTGGAGGGAAGTGAGGATGAGGTATTGTCAAAAGCCGCAAATGAATGGACCGGAATCTTTTCCGACGAGGATCTTCTGCCATACTTAAGGACAGTCTTCGCACTGCGCTATTCAGATGACAGAGCCGGAGAGGAAGCCAGAGCACTGGAACTGATGATCAAGAGCCAGATAGATGTCATCATAACATCCCTCGGATACAGCAACAGCTTTCTGTCTTCCCTTTTCTCATCCCTTCTCCTGCAGCACCTTGCGTCGGTGCTGGAAGGGAACGAGGAAGATTTCAGAAAAGATGCAGCCTCATTTGCAGCACTTCTCACATCGACTCAAGATAAGGTACGCCAATAAGCGCAAAGCCATTCTTCATGACCGTGCGAAGTGCCTTTATAAGGCGCAGACGGGAGACTGAAAGAGCCTTTGTCTCTGCTTTCAGTATCTGGTTGTCATGATAATAATGGCTGAATGTCTTGGCATTCTCATAAAGATAGGAAGCGATTATCGAAGGATCATAGTTCAATGCAGCTTTCCTTACCGTCTCCGGGAATGATTCGACAGCTTTGAGAAGGGCCTTCTCATCATCATCTGTCAGGAGCGAACCATCAAAGAGTGTCTCGTCATATCCTTCATCATCCGCTTTCCTCAGAATCGAGGAGATACGTGCACACGTATACTGCAGATAAGGTCCTGTATTGCCATTGAATGATATGGACTTCTCAGGATCGAACACCATATCATGCTGTGGCTGCACCTGAAGAAGATAGTAATTGAGTGCACCAAGAGCGATCTTCTTAGCAGTCGCTGCAACATCGCCTACAGCCTCCTCGCGGCCCTTTGCCTCGATTTCCCTTCTTGCAAGCACCGTCAGTTCCTCTAACAGATCATCAGCATCAACGACAGTACCCTCACGGCTCTTCATCTTCCCGTTAGGAAGGTTGACCATGCCATAGGAAAGGTGATGCAGTTCCTCTGCCCACTTATAACCAAGGAGGGAGAGCACATAGAAAAGAACCTTGAAGTGATAATTCTGCTCAGATGCAACAACATAGATGAGAGAATCGAAAGGCCAGTCCTCGTGCCTCCTGACAGCAGTCCCGATATCCTGTGTCATATAAAGCGTGGTGCCATCACGGCGGAGAAGGACTTTCTTATCAAGTCCGATAGGAGAAAGATCCACCTGTACAGAGCCATCCTCCTCTTTCCTGAAAAACCCAAGCTCCAGACCTTTCATTACCTCACTGCGTCCAAGCTTATATGTATCGCTCTCGTAGTAAAGCTTGTCGAAAGAGATTCCCATGTTGCGGTAACTCTCGGAAAGGCCATCCAGTGTCCATTTGTTCATCTTCTCCCAGAGAGCCCTTGTCTCCTCATCCCCGGCTTCCCACTTACGGAGCATTTCCTGTGCAGCTGTATCCGGGTCGATGAAATCAGGGCTGGAGACAATATCAGGGTTCTTTTCCTTCATCGCCGCAGCATCCTTCTCCCACTGGGCAAAGCGTACATAATAGCGTCCGACGAAATGATCGCCCTTCTCCCCTGTAGATTCCGGAGTCTCTCCATTTCCAAAGAGCTTATAAGCAAGCATCGATTTGCAGATATGGACACCACGGTTATTGATGAGATTGACCTTCATGACCTCTGCTCCGGCCTTTTTGAGAAGAGTGGAAACAGATTCTCCGAGAGAATCATTGCGCATATGGCCAAGATGAAGCGGCTTGTTGGTATTGGGACAGGAAAACTCAACCATGATCTTCCGGCCTTCAAGGTCACTGACCGCGCCATATTCATCTCCCGCCCTCTCTGCTTCGGACAGGATTGCATCTGAAAGCGATGGAATGTCAAAACGCACGTTAAGGTATGGTCCGGCCACAAGCATCTCCCCGCTTGGGTGATCCTTTCCTGAAATAAGAGCCATTATGTCCTTTGCTATCAAAGCAGGAGCCTTTCCCGCAGCCTTTGCATATGGGAACATAGGGAAAGCCGCATCTCCCATCTCGCTTTTCGGAGGAACCCCGATTGACAGTGCCGGAATATCGTCTGCACCAAGGTAACTCCTGAGTTCATTCTCAATCGTATTCTTCCATTCGTTCTTAAGTTCGCTAAGCATATTCACCTCATCAAATTCTGAGCGTAACCTCTCCCGAGGAGAGAGCCTCTATCCTGCCGTCAGGGTACCTTACCACAAGCTCGGCCCTGTCATCCACATCAATTGCCACAGCTTCACGCTGAATGCCGTTTTTTATCACAGTTATGGAACTTCCAAGAATAAAACAGCGGGAACGGTATTCATCGATGAAATCCTCTGAAAGCACTTTTATCACTTCTTCTGTGATTCTTGCACCGAGCTCAGCACGTGTCACAGGAGAATTTCCCGAAGGATAGAGGTATATCATCTTGCTTCTCAGTTCCTCAGGAACCGATTCTGCACCGGGCTGAAGGTTCACACCTATGCCGATTATGGCTTTATCAAGGCCACCTTCCTCCATATTCACAAGTCCCTCTGTAAGGATTCCCACAGCTTTACGTCCATGGATATAGATATCATTAACCCATTTGATTGAACAGCCTATACCTGTAAGAGCCTCGATTGCCCTCGCGACGGCAAGGGATGCTGCGGTTGTAAGCATATCAGGGGCCGGAATAGCTTCTCCGGAAAGAACGAGGGACATATAGAGGCCTCCTTCAGGAGAGAAGAAGCTTCTTCCAAGCCTTCCTCTGCCACCTTCCTGCCTTCCTGCTATTACAGCAAAAGGAGCCTCACATCCTTTATTGAGGATATCCTTCGCTTCCGTCATCGTGCTCTGACAGACAGCACGATAATACACAGGAACAGGGAAATGATGCTGAAGCACAGGAAGGGACAGCACATCGCTTTTCTCAAGCCTGTATCCATCTGATTTCGATACAGAAATCCTGTATCCCTCATCACTAAGCCCTGCAGCACTTTTCGATATGGCCATCCTTGAACAGCCGATTCTTTCTGCCAGCTCCGATCCAGATACTCCTGTCTCTTCATCGAGAAGAATGGAAAGAAGCTCATCCTTTACGTTCATAGCATTATGATTCTATGGAAAGACCGGATGTTCATCAATCTCTCTTTTTCAAATGCTTTACATATGAAATGAAACAGATTGCAAAATAGATTATCCAGCCGGCAGGAACGACCTTCCATACAACCGAGACACCATACCTTGGGGCAAAAAGCATTGAGATAATTACACGCAGCGACAGGTTTGCAATGCTTGCGACCGTAAACAGCTTCATATCCCCCAAACCCCTCAGAATGCCACCTGTGACCATCGCAAAACCGAGGATTGAATAGAACCATCCAAGGAAGGAAAGATAGCGCTCTCCTGTTGAATAGGCCTTTTCGGTTCCATTTTCACCAAGGAAAAGCGAGATGATTCCATGGCTGGATGTTTCGAGGATGATACAGACCGCTATTCCGAAAAGCAGGACGAGAACCACAGCTGCTCTGAAACCCTTGCCTATCCTGTCATTTTTGCCAGCACCTGTGTTCTGAGCAGTATACGGGCTCATTGCATTTCCGATGGAACTCATCGGAACCGTGACA
>CASEGX010000066.1 GCA_949287505.1 uncultured Spirochaetales bacterium
TCCTGGGCATATAGAGGCGGGATGACCGTCTGAAAGAAAAGGGGTTATAATAATCCCCAAGGAGAGATTCTCTCCTTCAAATTATTCTACTGGACGGGTGTAATGCCCGTCCTTTTGTATTGAAAGGGATAGGGTGGACAGTAAGGTGGACACAAAGGTGGACACAAAATAGTTGTAAACTAAATTTTAATTATTGTTTACAATATTGCGTTCTTTCTGTTATTCTGCCTCTGTTTGATGTTCAACTTGAATGTCATAGAGGTCGGAAATGGAAAGAAAAGAGATAACGAAAATTGTGCTTGTCGCGCTTTTTGCTGCTTTGATTGCAGCTGGTGCTTTCATCAAGATTCCGCTTGTACCTGTACCTGTCACTCTTACAACACTCTTTGTGTTGTTGGCAGCACTCTGCTTGCCACCTTTTATGGCGCTTTCAAGTATAGTCGTTTATCTGTTTCTTGGTGGAATAGGGCTCCCAATTTTCACTTCTGGTGGAGGTCTGGCCGCAATGCTTGGACCTACAGGTGGTTATCTCTTTGGTATGATTCCTGCAGCTCTTTTCGGTTCTTTAATAATGAGATTATTTGAATCAAGACTTCGAATAGGGGCTGTCATTTCCTCCATTGTTTCAACTGTGTTTATCTATCTTGTCGGACTTCCATGGCTTGCATTGCAGATGGATCTTTCTGCAGGTGCAGTTCTTGCGGCAGGCTTTGTACCTTTCATAGTCGGAGATGTGCTCAAGATTGTTGTTGCTTCCATTACAGCTCCTGTTATCAGGCCAAGGATAAGGGAACTGCTTGAAAGAGAGTAGTTTCGTCAGAAGGAAAGCAGCCAGCATTTAGCTGGCTACTGATCTTTCTATTTCAGAAGCTCCAGATCATCTCCTTTTGCTCCGCACATCGGACATACAGGCTCTTCGCCTTCTTCCACCTCGAATTCAGTGAAGCATAACTTGCATCTATAGTGTCTGACTCCCTCTTTCGCTTTCTTCTTGAATCCTCCGTCATTGCATTCGATGGATGAAAGGAGCTCTTCTGCTTCCTTTATTGGGAAGCTTTCTGTAGGAGGATCATCTGCAAACTGCTGGATGAGAGCGAGTGAATTTCCGCTCTGAGGTAGCATGAATCCCGCTTCTCTCATTATGTCTTCTGCAGACAATCTTGCGGAGCGTGCAACAGCTTTCATAAGCTTGCTGAAAACAGGCTTGTCGGAGGAAGATGCAAGCTGCATTGCTACTTTTTCCTCTTTTGCTTTGTTTTCCGCGATTCTGTTCATAGCTGCCACGACTTTCTCTGTTTTCTTCTGCTGTGGAGGATACTCCACAGGAACCATGCTTATTGCTCCGCTTGGACAGGCATCTGCGCATACTCCGCAACCAATGCATTTTTCTGTGTCGATTATGCTGTTTTCCGTATCAGTAGCTCCGTTCGGACATACATAAAGACAGAGGCAATCCTTTGTACATAGTCTAAGATTTCTTACTGCTATTCTTTTCATTGCAACCCCCTTATGAAATCATCTCGAACTTCCAGTCAGGTACTTTACAGATAGGACAGATTGATGGCGGAGTTTTACCGATATACACAAAACCGCATATCGAACATACCCAGATCTCAGCATCATCAAGCATGCTTTCTCCTTTGTTTTCATACTCTGCAATGACAGCCTGTATTATTCTCTCTACCTTTTCACCCCATGTGCAGGCTCTGAGAGCTCCTCTGTCCTTGTCGTCTCCAGCAACTTTTTTTGCAGCTGGGTAAAGAGATGAAGCAGTGTCATCGTTAAGCTTCTTCAGCAACTCTATATCAGCATCTTCTGCGTCAGGGGAGGAGGCTGTGAAATATTCTGCAATCTTCCTGAATAGTTCTGCATCCTTTTCCTTGTACTGCTTCTCACTTCCTCTTGCGAGGTTGGAGAAGAGAGCTGCGAGCACACCGGGAGATAGGCTTTCAAGATCATCTTCGATGATTTCCCGTTGTTCCGTGTTCTCAGGCTTTTTCTCATCTTCTGCCTTGAACATGCTTTTCGGTGCTCTGCACATCGGGCATGTCCAATCATCTGGAAGACTGGAAAATGGTACACCTTCGACTTCTTCATCATAGACGTAGCCGCAGATCTGGCAGATATATTTCATCATCCCTCCTTTTATAGCCATAAGCCATTATTGATAATGATTATCAATAGCGTACCATCAATACCTGCCAAGTCAAGGAAAATATATGATACCATGAAGCGGGAGGACAGAAACTGTGAATCACAGAGCGCTTGGAAGAACAGGCCTTATGGTCAGTGAGATAGGACTTGGTGGAGAATGGCTTGAACGCCATACGACTGAAGAAGTTGCTGAAATCATAGGCTACTGTGACGAAAAGGGAATCAATATACTTGATTGCTGGATGTCCAATCCAACAGTTCGCTCAGATATAGGTAATGCGATAAAAGGACATCGTGACAGATGGATAATCCAGGGGCATCTGGGTTCTACATGGCAGAATGGACAGTATGTGAAAACCAGAAATCTGGAGAAGACAAAGGAGGCTTTTTCCGATCTCCTCTCACGCTTCCATACAGATTACATAGATCTCGGCATGATTCACTTTGTCGACGAGGAGAAGGAATTCCATGAGATAATGAACGGGGAGTTCTATGCCTATGCAGATTCTTTAAAAGAGAAGGGAATCATAAGGCATATAGGCATGAGTACTCATAACCCGGCAGTTGCACGTCTTGCGGCAGAAAGCGGGGTGATTGAGATGATTCTCTTCAGTATCAATCCGGCTTTTGATATGCTTCCAGCGACAGAGGATCTGAATATCTATTTCGAGAAAGCAACCTATGGTGAGAATATTGGCGGCATAGCTCCGGAACGGGCTGAACTTTACAGAATCTGTGAGCAGAATGGAGTAGGAATCACAGTAATGAAGGGCTATGCAGGTGGCCGTCTTTTCGATGCAGCGGCATCTCCGTTCGGAGTTGCTCTTACACCTGTCCAGTGCCTGCATTATGCACTCACTCGTCCCGCGGTTGCCAGCGTCATGGTCGGCTTTGATTCCATTGCACATGTTGATGCGGCTGTAGCGTATGAAACAGCAACGGAAGATGAAAAGGATTATGCAACGGTACTTGCAAATGCTCCGTCTCATGCATATTCAGGGCAGTGTACATACTGCGGTCATTGTGCTCCATGTCCCTCTGGTATAGATATTGCGATGGTCAACAAGCTATATGACCTTGCTGCAATGCAGAGCGAGGTTCCTGCCACGCTCAAAGCCCATTATGATAGTCTCTCAGCAAATGGAGATGACTGCATAGAATGCGGTGGCTGCGAGAAACGATGTCCGTTCGGTGTTCACGTCATAGAGAAAATGAGGAAGACAAGAAAGCTTTTCTCCTAATTTCCGAATGCCTTGATGAAAAGGTCCTCCTGTGATGGAAGGTGTGTGACATATCCTACAGGAATTCTGTTCTCAGTTGCATTTATGATTGCCTTCGCGCCGTCTATCCCGAAGGCACCGCAAATTTCGATACAGCCAATGCCTTCCTGCAGGAGCTTTCTAGCAATGCTTTCAGCATCCTCTATATCCTTCACGCCAATAATCTGGCACATGCCGTCATGTATGTAAGCTCTGTCTTTAGATGAATCGAGTTCATTTCCCATTATAAGAAAGGCAAATTTCATTTTTCACTCCATCTTGTTTTTCATGAGAGTTCAAAGAGGCCGGTGTAAAGATCGTAATACCGTCCATGCTGTGCCATAAGATCCTCGTGATCGCCTCTTTCTATGATTCTTCCATTTTCCAGGACAAGTATGGCATTGGCGTTCCTTACTGTCGATAACCTGTGTGCGATTACGAATACAGTGCGTCCTTCCATAAGCTTGTCCATTCCCTTTTCTATGAGGTCCTCCGTTCTTGTATCGATATTGCTTGTCGCCTCATCGAGAATAAGTACCGGAGGATCTGCAACAGCTGCTCGTGCTATTGCGATAAGCTGTCTCTGTCCGCTTGAGAGATTCGCGCCATCGCTGACAATCATTGTATCGTAGCCATTCGGAAGTCTTCTTATGAAAGAGTCCGCATTTGCGATTCTTGCCGCATTCTCAACTTCCTCATCCGAAGCATCCAATCTTCCATATCGTATGTTTTCTCTTATTGTGCCGGTAAATAGGTGAGTATCCTGCAAAACCATTCCAAGGGAATGCCTGAGATCCTTTTTCCTTATTCTCCTGACATCAATTCCGTCAAAAAGGATCTCTCCTTCATCGATGTCATAGAATCTGTTGATGAGGTTCGTTATGGTGGTCTTTCCAGCTCCCGTCGATCCTACGAATGCAATCTTCTGTCCCGGCTTCGCATAAAGCGAGAGATTTCGAAGAACGGGATGGTCCTTTCTGTAAGAGAACACGACATCATGGAAGCGTACATCGCCTCTGAGAGGTATTTCGCAGCTGCCATCTTTCCAGACCCATCCGTTATCCTTCCTTTCAAGAGAGACAGTTCCCTCATCAGCCTCGCTTTGCATATCTATGAGCTCGAATATCCTTTCTGCTCCAGCAAGGGAAGAGAGGAGGAAATTGCTCTGCTGCGTGAACTGATTGATAGGAGCTGCCGCCTGCCTTACGAATACAAGATAGCTTGCGAGTGCGCCTATTGTCGTGATTCCCGAAAGTGCCATGTAACCACCAGCAAGCGACACGATTGTATATGTCAGGAATGAGATGCTTACAACTGCTGGAATCATGGTTGAAGCGTATGATTGTGCCGCTGTTCCCATAGCCTGCAGTTCTTCATTTCTATTTCTGAAACCTTGCAGATTCGCTTCTTCGTGGTTGAAGACCTTTATGACTTTCTGACCAGCAACCATTTCCTGGATATATCCATCAAGGGCACCAAGGCTCTTCTGATGCTTCTGGTAATACTGCTTGCTGTGTTTTGCTGAGTATCTTACATAGAGGAACATGCATGCATATGAGATTGCAACAATCATGGAAAGCCGCCAGTTGAGAATGAGAAGCATTGTCATCGTGCCGAGTATCTGGAAGCCGTTTTTTATAACAGCGGCGAAACTGTTATTCAGCGCATCGGATATCGTATCCACATCATTTGTGTAGAAGCTCATAATATCGCCATGCTGATGGCTGTCAAAGAAACTCAGCGGAAGAGTCTGCATATGTGAGAAAAGATCCTTCCTGATATCATATACAATCTTCTGGCTTGATACCGCCATGATCTGGCTGTAGCCGAAAGCGGCGAGCACTCCGATAGCATATATTACCGCTGTAGTCAGCACTCCTCTGATAAGAGCAGGTCTTCCGCCTCCTGATACAAGGTTGTTTATGACAGGGCTTATCATATAGGTTCCGAGAAGATTGCATAGAACGCTTATGATGACCATGAAAGCGACCAGCAGCAGCGATATCTTGTGCCTTCCCATATATGAAAGGAGCCTTCTGGTAGTGTAGATGATGTTCTTCGGCTTTTTCGCGCTTACCATCCGTGGCATCAGAGTGTTCCTCCTTTCATCTGTGAGTCATAAATCTCGCGGTATATCGGGCTGGTATCCAGAAGTTCTTCATGTCTTCCTGAGGCCACCAGATGCCCGTTATCGAGAATGAAAATGCAGTCGGCTTCCATTACCGTAGAAATACGCTGTGCTATGAATATCTTCGTCACGCCTTCCAGCTGCTTTAGATTTTCTCTTATGTTCTTCTCAGTCGCGCTGTCGACAGCACTCGTGGAATCGTCGAATATGAGAATCTTCGGATTCTTGAGAAGTGCTCTGGCTATGCAGAGCCTCTGCTTCTGTCCTCCTGATACGTTAACTCCGCCTTGCCCTAGATCTGTATCGAATCCCGAAGGAAATCGTCTGATGAATTCGCCTGCACCGGCTGAATCACAGGCCTTCCATAATTCCTCTTCGCTTGCATCTGGTTTTCCCCACTGCAGGTTTTCACGTATCGTTCCGCTGAAGAGAAGATTTTTCTGCAGTACCATTCCGACAGCTTCCCTGAGTGCATGGAGGTTGTAATCCCTGACATCGATGCCTCCGACAAGGACTTCTCCTTTATCCGCGTCATATAACCGGTCTATCAGCTGAACAAGCGTTGTCTTTCCGCTTCCTGTTCCTCCGAGTATTCCTACAGTAGATCCTGCTTCGATCTTCAGGTTTATGTTTTCCAGAGTCTCTTCCTTTGCTTCCATACTGTATCTGAATGAGACATTCCGGAATTCAACTGAGGAAGATTTGATTTCATTGACTGCGTCCTCTTTTTCCTTCATCGATGGCTCTTCGTCCAGTATCATGCCAATACGCTTTGCGGATGCAAGAGAGCGGGTTAGGAGCAGGAACACATTTGAGAGCATCATCATTGAATTGAGAACCTGCATCACATAGCTGAGGAAGCCGGTGAGTTCTCCTACCTGAAGCGTTCCCGACAGTATCA
>CASEGX010000067.1 GCA_949287505.1 uncultured Spirochaetales bacterium
GTGTTATTTGACTTAACCAATCAGGACTATAAATGCTATTCTCTTTCCTGAAACACTAATCAGGAGTACGTATGAAAGAATACCTGCAATCACAGGACGACGTAATCTCGTCACTGAAAACTTCACGCGAGGGTCTTTCCGCGGAGGAATCGAAAAGAAGGCTCTCAGAGTATGGGCCGAACAAGCTCGAAGAGAAAAAGAAAGACAGTTTACTGAAGAAATTCCTAGAGGAACTTTCCGACCCGATGCTGATCATCCTCATGATAGCAGCAGTGCTTTCCGTGATAACATCAGCAGCGGCGGGAGAAACAGAATGGTCTGATGCGATAATAATCCTCGTCGTCGTTCTCATAAACGCCGTGCTTGGCGTCGTGCAGGAATCGAAGGCTGAGAAAGCAATCGAGGCTCTGCAGTCGATGTCGAAGGCGAAATCCAAGGTAAGGCGCGGAGGCATGGTTGTCACGGTAGAGAGCGAGGAGCTTGTGCCAGGAGACATCATCGAGCTCGAGGCGGGAGACAGCGTCCCCGCAGATGCGAGAATCCTCCTCTCTGCATCGATGAAGGCAGAGGAAGCGGCGCTTACCGGAGAGTCCGTGCCGGTGGACAAGACAGCTGACACGCTCACCGGAAATGAGATACCGCTCGGGGACAGAAGGAACATGGTATACATGGGTTCGACTGTCGTATATGGCCGAGGAGAGGCGGTGGTAGTCTCGACCGGCATGAAGACGGAGATGGGAAAGATCGCCACAGCCCTCTCCGATGCGGCAGACAATGAGACGCCGCTTCAGAGGAAGCTTAATCAGCTTTCCAAGGTCCTGACATGGCTTGTCCTGGGCATCTGTGTGTTCATGTTCGCGGTGAACCTCATCAGGATGTCGATAGCCGGAGACATACATCTTGCAGGAGTGCTCGACACATTCATGATCGCGGTCTCACTTGCGGTTGCGGCAATACCAGAGGGACTTGCAGCGGTTGTTACGATAGTGCTCTCCATCGGCGTTACGAAGATGAGCCGCAAGAAGGCAATCATACGAAAGCTCACTGCAGTCGAGACGCTTGGCTGCACAGAGGTAATCTGCTCTGACAAGACCGGAACACTTACGCAGAACAAGATGACTGTCGTCGACTCATACGGCGATGACAAGAAACTCCTTGCAGAGGCTATGTCACTCTGCTCTGATGCACATCTCAACAGCGAGCTGAAGGCAGAAGGAGAACCGACAGAGGCAGCGCTTGTTAACTGGGCAGTGACGATGGACATCAACAAGGATTTCCTGGAGAAGGGATCGTTCAAGAGAGTCGGCGAAGCACCATTCGACTCAGAGCGCAAGATGATGAGCACGATCCACACGGACCCTGACGGAGGCTATGTGCAGTTCACGAAGGGAGCCCCGGATGTGCTTCTCTCCAGGTGCACGATGATCTATGCAAACGGAGTGGCCAGAGCCATCACGGACAAGGACAGGGAAGCAATTCTGAAGGCGAACAAGGATTTCGCGAACAAAGCTCTCAGAGTGCTGGCAGGCGCTATGAGAAAGCTTGATTCGGTTCCTTCCGATCAGTCGCCGGCAGCACTGGAGCATGACCTCGTGTTCCTCGGTCTTACGGGAATGATCGATCCGGTACGTCCGGAGGTAAAGGATGCCATAAAGGAATGCCGCAGTGCAGGAATACGGCCGATAATGATCACAGGAGACCACATCGACACTGCAGTAGCAATCGGCAAGGAGCTGGGGATCGTTAAGGACAGAAGCGAGGCCATCACAGGAGCTGAGCTTGATAAACTGTCAGATGAGGAGTTCCAGAAGAGCATAAGGAAGTATTCCATCTATGCACGTGTGCAGCCCGAGCACAAGGTAAGGATCGTCAAAGGCTGGCAGCAGGCCGGAATGATCACGGCAATGACCGGAGACGGAGTGAACGATGCGCCATCTATAAAGAATGCAGACATCGGAGTCGGAATGGGAATCACGGGCACGGATGTCACGAAGAATGTTGCGGACATGGTTCTTGCAGATGACAACTTCGCCACGATTGTCGTAGCTGTCGAGGAAGGAAGAAAGATATATGACAATATCCGCAAGGCAATCCAGTTCCTTCTTTCCTCCAATCTTGCAGAGGTTATTGCTGTATTCGCAGCCTCTATGATGGGTGTCACGCTTCTCCAGCCTACTCACCTTCTCTGGATCAACCTCATAACCGATGCATTCCCGGCAATCGGGCTTGGAATGGAACAGGGAGAGGCAGACATAATGCAGCGTCCTCCACGCTCATCCAAGGACGGGCTTTTTGCAAACGGACTCGGAGTCAACTGTGTCATTCAGGGAACGGCTCTTGCCATCATAACACTTGCCTCCTACATCATCGGAGAGATCTTCGAGAATGGTGCATTCCATTTCGGAGCAACGAGCGAGGATGGAATGACAATGGCATTCCTGACGCTTTCAATGGCGGAGCTCTTCCATTCCTTCAACATGCGCTCTCTCGACAAGTCGCTGCTGAGGACAAAGGGTCACAACAAGATTCTTTACTGGACACTTGCAGGAGCATTCGTGCTCACGCTTGCGGTTCTCTATATACCGTTCTTGAGTAATGCCTTTGACTTTGCTCATATCTCATTCACGGAGTTCATCATCGCGCTTGTAATCGCAATAATGATCATTCCGATCGTTGAGATACAGAAAGCTGTACAGAGAGCAATAAGCAAGAAGAAATGAGAATCTGATCTCTTCACAGCCGTCGTTCACATTGCTGTCCGACGGCTTTTTTCATGCCTTTTTCTTTTCCCCTCTTGGTGCTATCATCCACGCCGTGAACAGAGATCTTACAGAAGGGAATATCAGGGGACTTATCTGGCGCTTCACGCTTCCTCTCCTGGGTTCGATGCTTTTCCAGCAGCTGTACAATATTGCAGACAGCTTCGTAGCCGGAAAATTCATAGGACCGGATGCACTTGCAGCAGTAGGAAACTCCTATGAGATAACACTTATCTATATAGCATTCGCTTTCGGTTCGAATATGGGTGCTTCCGTTATCGTCTCCCAGTATTTCGGAGCCGGACGGAAAAGGGAGATGAAAACAGCCATCACGACGACATTCATCGCAACGCTCGTGCTATCTGCCGTTCTCACGTTTCTGGGAATACTTTTCACCGATCCTCTTCTCGAGATGATAAACACACCGCCTGAGCTGATGGAGATGAGCGCGGAGTATCTCGACATCTACATCTACGGAGTCATATTCCTCTTCTTCTACAATATTGCGACAGGAATCTTCACGGCAATGGGAGACAGCAGGACACCTTTTTTGTTCCTCGCCTTCTCCTCCACTGCCAACATCGGCCTCGACATCTTATTCGTGACTGCTTTCGGAATGGGAGTTGACGGCGTTGCCTGGGCAACATTCCTCTGCCAGGGAGTGAGCAGCGTTCTTGCCGTCGCAGCCCTCATAAAGAGACTCAGGGATATAGGAGAAGCGGAGGAGAAAGCACCTCTGTTTTCTTTCCAGATACTGAGAAATATCGTGAGAGTGGCTGTGCCTTCAATTCTCCAGCAGTCATTCGTTTCTGTGGGCAATATCCTCATACAGAGTGTCGTCAACAGCTTCGGTGCCTCTGTGATGGCAGGTTATGCTGCTTCCATCAAGCTGAACAACATGGTGATAACATCTGTAACGACAATAGGAAACGGAATCTCCAGTTTCGGAGCACAGAATTATGGAGCCGGGAAGATAGATAGAGTGAAACGAGGATGGAAGGAAGGACTCCTGCTTGCAGGTGTTTTTGCACTCATCGCCACCGCACTCTTCCTCATTGCCGGGAAATACCTTCTTCTTCTCTTCATGAACAGTGATGCCGCCTCCTCTATCGAAGAAGGACTGAGATTCCTTTATATAGTATCCCCCTTCTACATCGTGGTCACTCTTAAGATCATCACGGATTCCGTACTCAGAGCGGCAGGAGACATGACACCTTTCATGATTTCCACATTCTCCGATCTCATCCTCCGTGTCGCACTGGCCTTCATATTCTCATCATTCTTGGGATCTGTCGGCATCTGGCTTTCCTGGCCTATCGGATGGGCTGTCGGAACAATCATCTCGATTGCATTCTACAGAAGCGGTCACTGGATCCGCATACGCTGACAGTTTTCCCTTTTCATGCTATTTTCTCCTCATGAAGATTTTCGTGGTCCGGCATGGGCAGAGTGAATGGAACAGGGAGCATCGGATTTGCGGCCATATAGATATTCCTCTTTCTGAGGAAGGACGGAAACAGGCAGAGGTTCTGGCTGCAGAGCTGAAAAGAAACGAGAAGGAGAATGCAATCAGACGTATATTCGTCTCACCGCTTCAGAGAGCGAGAGCGACAGCGGCACCTGTTGAGAAAGCTCTTGGGATAAAAGCCGAGATCATCGAAGAGCTGAGAGAAAGACACTTCGGAGTCTTCGAGGGGACGGATATCCGCAGTTCTGAATTCCAGAGGGTGTGGAATGAACCATTCTACCGGTTCGAGCATGGTGAATCTCCCACCGATGTCGCAAGCCGCATCTATCCATTCCTTGACAGGCTGAGAAGAGAGGAAGAGGGCAATGTCCTCCTCGTCTGCCACGGCGCCCTGATGAGGATCATCGCCACATATTTTCTGAGCATGACGATCGAAGAGTACAGGGCATATACACCATCAAACTGCGAGATTGCAGAGTACGAGATCAGTAATTAAGGATGATGACCTCATCTGATTCAGCGTTTCTGTCTTTTATATGGTAGTTCGAGTTCGCATAGCTCCTGTCCACATGGATGACCCTGTATTCAGGATGACGGTCAAGCCATGACAGGAGGAACGTGTTCTCCTTTCCTCTGCTTCTGAGCGTGTTCGAAAGCGCAAAGCGTATACCGCGCTCAGTGAGCGACTCAAGAATCTCATGAAGTGATGTCTCATCGCTTTCAGTCCAGCCATGCTTTTCATTGTATGTTGCAGTAGTTACAAGGTATGGAGGATCCGCGTATACAAATGAGCCGTCGGGAATCTCGACAGTGCGGAAATCCGAATCGAGGAAAAGAGCTTCAAGCTCTTTGATCCTGTCGATGAATGATGACAGCTTTTCCTGCATCTTCAGATTGAAGTCCCTCTTACCCACGGGAAGGTTGAAGGCTCCATCATCGTTGAACCTGATCTGGTTGTTGAAACCGTAGATTATGAGTACATAGAGCATGACAGCCCTCATGTGCTCTGAAAGTGAGAGCGTGTTGAAATCATGGCGGAGACGAAGGTATCCATCCCTGTTGACATCCCCCAGCCCTTTAGAGGAGTCTGCGCCATAGTATGCATAGCCGTAAGTGTCACTCCGGGAAAGGCCATATGTCGAGATAACGGAGAAGATATCGGAGATGAAAACATCCTTGTCAGAGCGCCTCATCTCCCTCAGAAGAGATACAAGGCGTGGATCTGAGTCATTGAAGATGACGCGGCGGCATGGCGCATTGACACCAACGGTGCAGCCGCCGGAGAAAAGATCTACGAATGTATCGATTTCAGCGGGAAATGCCGAAAGAAGCTCTTTCAGAATCCTTCCCTTTCCCCCTACATAATTCAGAGGCGATTCTATATACCCTTCCCTCTTTTTTTTCTTTTCCCCTATGCGGCAGAAGAAGACACGCTCCTCATTCCCCTCTATATGGCTCTTTCCGGCAGAAAAAGCACGATGCGATGTCGAGAAGACCTCCACCTCACCTCGTTTTGAGAGGGCATTCATTATAGTGGCATCGGAGATTTTGGCATTTGAACGCTTATCTCCTTTTTCATGCATGTTGTTATATGAAAGGAGAATGTATCTTGCATCGATATTCGCGATGAGATCGCGGAATGCCTCCTCTGCCTGAGATGTGGAATAGAGGCTCTTTATTCCCTTTCTGTCCATCTTCCTCGCCTTGCCTGAAACCTCAGGCTTCTCCCAGCGTGCGACATTCTCAAGAAGATGATACGCATCCGAGTACTGGCGGGAATTATAAGGAGGATCGATATATACGACATCGCTCTTTATCCTGCGGACAAGGGCATTGGAATCCTCTGAGAAAATCTCATTGCCGGCATTGTTCATCTCATCCACGTTGAGCATTCTCATCTCAAGAGGAGCGCCAAGATCTGCATGTTCCCTCCAGGCATCATAGTGCCCGCATGTAGCAGCTATTCTGTCCATCGCATACAGAAGAGAAGTAACGAGGATGGCTTTCTCCCTCATGTTCACTTCTCCCTTTCTGTATCTTCTCTCTATATCTTCTCTTATCGCCCCTATTTTCCTGCAGTTGGAGCGTGAGAAATATGTATCAGAGAAATTCTCTGACATGTAATTGTCCTCATTGCACTCAAGTGCGTTGTATGAAGCTATGAGGTCTGTAAGTTTGTCGTAATCGAAATGCTCAGATGAGAACCAGGCAAGATTCGCAAGATAGTTCGAATAAAGGAAATCATTGAGCACAAGCTTCTTGTCGCGGAAAGCATAGGATACACTCCCGGTTCCGGAGAATATATCCGCAAAGGAATTCACTCCTGTGCAGTGCTCATCGACAATCTCCCTTATGAATCCCGTTATCCTGAATTTGTTGCCGAGATACCGTCTGTTGTTTATCGAAAACAGCCGTACGGCATTCTCCTTCTTCCTATCCTTCTTCCAGTAAACCTTGTCAATTGCAGATGGAAGTGCGCCGAAAACACCCTCTTCATAGCTTTTCAGAAGGCGTGCATCCTTCCTTATTCCCGCTCCGTCCTTGTCCCTTATATCCGTGAGGCGATAGATTTCAGAGCCTCTCTCCGTCTTCTTCGTGAAATATATCTCATCGCGTCTTAAAACGGATGTATCGAGAAGCGTTATGTCATGTGAGGAGAAGATCAGCGCACCTCCACCCTTGTTCGATCTGTGATCTGAAAAGAGAGAGAGGATATATCTCCGGACAGAAGGATGAAGCGATGGTGCGAGATTATCCAGGACGAGAACTGCACCAGACTCAAGCGCAGAGACAACGGATGGAAGGATTGCGGAAAGCTCCTGATAACCGTGACCGCCAGTCATTCCGATCTTTCTGTAAAGCGAATGCAGATACTCCCTTCCTTCCCGGCTCAGGGCCTTCTCTGGAAGGTCCGGGAAAACAAACCCCTTGTCGATACCAGTGAAAGCCTCATCAGCTTCATCTGGATACTCTGAATGCAGCAGCGTCAGAAGAGGCATCGATGGAGGGACATCATTGACAGAGAGACTTCTGAATGCTCCATGGAAGCGGATGACAGCATCATCGCGCTCAAAAAGAAGAGACATCTTTCTGTCTTCTCCACGCCCTCGGTAAAGCTCCTCATGAGAAACATTTCCGTCGGAAAAGGAAAGACAGTAGCGATAGATACTCGATCCGGAGGTATAGACAAGCGAAAAAGACGGGGAAGGCGAAGGAAATGAAATGCAAGATGAGGAGAGAAGAGGAAGGGAGATATATCCGACAAGATGCTTCAAGGCATCAAGGATGATGCTCTTTCCGCTTCCATTGGGACCGAAAACAGCAAGAAGAGGAAGGTATCCCCCGTCAAGCACCGAATCCGAATTCTCTGAAACAGAGAGTGCCTTAAGCGAAAGCTCAGCCTTTTCATTATATGAGCGATAACCTGAAACAGAGAACGATGAAAGCATGTTTTACCTCGCCAACAGCAAATCTATGAGAAATTTTCTCACAGATTGCCGGTTTTTACAATATTATCACGAGGTCATCCGAATATTCCATCAAGAATCATCATCAACGCAAATCCAAGAGCTGCTCCGACTGTTCCCATATTAGAATGCTCTCCCTCAGATGCCTCCGGTATAAGCTCTTCAACAACGACGTAGAACATCGCACCAGCTGCGAAAGAAAGGAGAAGAGGAAGAAGGGATGAGATTGATGAGACGAAAGCAATGGCTGCAAGAGCACCAAGAGGCTCCACTATTCCAGACAGCGCACCCTCCATAAATGCCCTTCCCCTGCTCTTTCCTGCCTTATAAAGAGGCATTGAGATTATCATGCCTTCAGGAAAATTCTGCAGTGCAATCCCAATTGAAAGCGCGAGTGCAGAGGCAAAGCTGAAACCGCTCTGTCCTGCCTCCGATGCAGCGGCACCTGCGCCTACAGCCATGCCTTCGGGAATATTGTGAAGTGTCACGGCAAGCATGAGAAGTGCTGTTTTCGAGAGTCCGGAAGCCCTTCCTTCCGCCTTCTCTGCTGTCGCATGTATATGAGGGACAATGCTGTCGAGAATCAGGAGGAAGATTATTCCCCCTATAAACCCGACAGCTGCCATGAAGTATGAAGATGATTCTATTGCGGGAATGAGAAGGGACCAGACAGATGCCGCGATCATCACACCAGCTGCAAAACCTGTTATGATTTTCCCGGTCCTCTCTCCGAGCCCATTGCGGATTACATATACAGATAGAGAACCGAGAAGCGTTCCCAGAAACGGGATAATCAGAAGAAGCGCAATTTCCATGATAAAACAATACACCCAACTTCCTCTTTGGCCAATCTCATAATCTTGAGACTGTCTTTTATTCACGGTAAGCTTGGTATATGAAAACGGCTATTATTGATATCGGGGGAGGAATGAGGGATGCGTTCGGCGCAGGAGTCCTTGACTGTCTGATGGATGAGAACATCAGTTTTCCCCTCTGCATAGGCGTGTCAGCAGGGGCATCCAACCTCGTGACATACATAGCAAAGCAAAGAGGAAGAATCATCAGGTACTATGACACCTACCCTTTCAGGTGGCAGTACATGGGGCTGAGACAGTTACTTCTTCATGGCTCTTTTCTCAACATGAAATACATCTATGAGGATATTTCTTTTCCAGGCAGGGAGGATCCTCTGGATTATGAGACATATGAAGCTTCAGAGAAGGATATGATCATAGTGGCGACGAATGCGCTCACTGGAGAACCTGTATATTTTGCAAAAGATACATTGCAATCGGATGATGCAAGGACTCTGGAGGCATCGGGGACAATTCCCGTTCTTTGCAAGCCCACGATGATTGATGGAACACCCTATTTCGACGGTGGGATTTCCGACCCTATTCCATACAAGAAGGCATTTGAGCACGGTGCTGACAGAATCGTCGTGATCATCACTAAAAGAAAGGATGATTTCAGGGACCCTGAGAAGGACAGAAGAGCTGTGAGAATCCTCGGAAGGAAATACCCCGAATGTGCAGCTGCGCTCTCAAGAAGAGCTGAGACATACAACAGGGAACTCAGAGAAGTCCTTGCGCTTGAGAAAGAGGGAAAGGCACTGGTTGTTGCACCAGATGACACCTTCGGCGTGACGACAACGAAGCACAAGGTAGAAGCTGTCAGGAAACTCTACGACCACGGATACATGAAAGGAAGCGAGGTGAAAAACTTCCTTTCATGAAAAAAAGGCATGCCCAAGTGACATGCCTTGACGAACACTCTTTTTCTCAGAGAGCAAGCAGAGAGAAGACAAGCGTAAAAAGTGCCACGGTTTCCGTGATACCGATGACGATGAAGTAGTTTGCTGTACCCTTTCCTGTCTCCGCAAGAGCATCGGATGCAGCAGCTGCGACTTTGCCCTGGAACCATGCAGAAAGACCGATGGCTGCACCACCAAGCATTCCGACAGAAAGACAGAGAAGATATGATGCTCCGCTTTCAAATGCTGAACGGATGAATGTCATAAGAAGAAATCCGTAGATTGTCTGAGTAAGCGGTGCACCTGCAAAAGCCACAAGAATGAATGGTGCAGGCTTTCCTGCCGCATAGCATTTTTTCCATCCACCTACAGCGCTCTGACCTGCACAGCCTGTACCGAATCCTGATCCAAGTGCGGAAAAGCAGAGTGCACATGCCATTCCGAGATAAGCAAGATTTTCCATATCCTCTCCTTAGCTGTTTTCAGCAGCTTTATCATTGACCATTTTACGAAATGGTTCGTAATTGTATCCGGTCCACTCCATTCCGAGAGCTCCGGAGAATTCCAGAAGATTGAGTCTGACGCCATGAACGACAACAGACAGAATTCCCATAACGAGATTAAGCAGGTGCCCGACAACTATGATTGCAAGTCCTACAGGAAACAGAGCACCAGAGAGCATCCCTTCAGCCATACCGTTGAAAGACTGGGCAATGGCAAGAGAAGCCATTCCTACCGCAAAGAGCCTTATATAGCTCATGATATTCGAGAAGCAGGAGATCGTATCGAGGAATGTCGTAAAGAAACCTCCAAGGCTTGCTTTGAGTCCATCTGAGAACTTCACCCCCGGCCCCTGCGCAGAGAAACAGCATACGAGCACGAAGCCAAGCGCGATTCCTCCTATGATGATACCGAAAGGCACGGCCTGTCCGATGACAAGATAGAGGGCCATCAGATAAAGCATCACGACATCTATGAACCAGCCGGCTTCCGCAACGAGGGAAAGATCTTTCTCCTTTGCCTTCCTGATGATGTTCATGACCCTAGCAAGTCCCAGCTGTATGGCACCGAGCATGAAACAGAACTTCATCAGCATGTTCTGTGCCCAGGTTGAATCCACACCGACAACATCAGGGAAATTGGTTATTGCAGGAACGATGAAACGCTTCAGAAACGGAATGTGCTCAAGCACCGCCGCAGAACCGAACCAGGTTCCAGTCAGGGCTCCCCAGATGATTGTCACAACGGAAAGCACATATAGAAGTATGTTGATATCCGAAGCCTTCTTTGCCTTCACATGCATGACAACAGCAACAAGAAGGAAAATAAGACCATAGCCGCTATCTCCGATGATCATCGCAAAGAAAAGCGCGAAGAACACCAGAAAGTATGACGAGATGTCATATTCCCTGTATCCAGGAACCGTTCCAAGGATATCGAAGATGGGTTTGACGATTCTGGTTATGCCCTTGTATGCGACAAGCGTCGGAGGATTGTCATCCTCTCCAGGATCAGAGATTGCATATGCAAATGACTCTGACGCAGCAAACTGCCTGAACTTCTTCTCATATTTCTCAGGGATATAGCCCTCAAGATAAATGATGTCATCGCCTGAGACAGTCGCGCTCACACGCTCGAAGGTTATCTTTTCATCCCATGCTGCGATTGCAGCCTTATACGATGGAATGTACTCAGCACCAAGGCGTATCCTCTCCTCTGTCTCTTTCAGCTCTTCCTTTGCAGCAAGTATCTCCGAGTCGAGAGAGGACAGGCTTTTATCAGGAATCCTGAAGCTCTGGGCAGGAATTCCAGAAGGAAGCGGGGAATAGAGAAGTGCGACGGCATTTCCCTTGCCGCTGTAGGAAAGAGGAATGAATCTTATGCTCTCATCCTCGTAAAGCATCTCCTCTTCCTTCTTTCCTATTGTGTAGAGGTACAGAGGAACTCCATCCTCGGCAAGAGCTTTCAAGGCATCAGGATCGAAATCTCCGAATGGAGCAATGCGCTCCCTTTCATTCTGAAGCGCGATGATGTTTTCCTTCAGCTCTCCTTCCCTTTCAACTGCTTTCCTGAGAGCCTCATGAACTTTCATGAATTCAGAGCCGCCAATGAGAGTCCTCTTTCCTTTCTTATCCCCTCTCTCCTCCAGAATCTGGAGTATTTGCTGATACTCACCTCTCTTCTCCTCATAATCCATGGAGCGCGGTGATTTTCTAACCATATCGGAGACATGCATCACTCCAGCATCTCTGAGAGAGCTTAAAAGCCTTTCCTTTCCGTCGGCTGCAGCAAGGATGACAACCTTCTTCATTTTCTCAATCATCAGCTCACCCTCACCAGCTTCTTCTTGGCTATCTTTCCGCGTACGACAGCAGATGTCTGCTGATCCTGCAGATAGATACCGATTATCCTTATATTCTCCTTCGTCTCAGGTATCTTCACCTTCTCGAAGAGATTGACACGCTGCGTGGTTGTCCTGAGCTCCTTGGAAAGAAGTGCTATTCTCTCCTCAAGCGTGGAGACAAGCGCGTCATACTTTGCGATGTTCTTCAGTTCCTCAAGGGCTTTGTCGACCCAGAGAGGATAATAATGAAGATCATATTCGATTTGTCTGAAGACAAGCTCCTTGAAGACAGGAACCTCCACCCCTGCTATATTCCCTTTCTCTTTCTCGATCCTGTCAATGACGACAAGGGAAGAGATTGAACGGTCCTCAGGGAAAGCAGAATTTCCCCCATAGACAGCTATCCATGAGGAGATTGAATCGACAGCCTTCTTCTGCTCTTCCTTCAGCTTTCTGATCTCATTCTCCGACTCACGTATGACAATCTGAAGCTGCTGTTTCTTCAGCTGCAGTGTGGGAAGATAGCGCTGATACTGGCGAAGCGAGTCCTTCTGCTTCTTCTGCTCATTCTTCGTAAGCTTTACAGCCATCACCGCTCCTTGGGCCAGTATGTATCGATCAGGTCCGATCTAAGTCCTGTCTCGTTTGGCTCGAAACACTCGGAAAGGATCCTCCATCCCTCGTCAAGAGCCTCCTCAAGAGGAATGTTCACACTCAGATCCATCAGCTTCTCTTCGAAAAGCGAGCCATATTTCAGAAGTTTCTCATCCCAGTCCGTCATAAGGAAGCCCATCGATCTTTTTTCCACCGAATCCTTATAGGCCGCATACAGTTTTATCATGGCATCCATGAGGGAACGGTGATCAGGACGGGTATCCTTATTAACGTTCTGCTTGAGACGTGAAAGCGATCCGAAAGGCTCAATACGGCCTCCTCTGAGATAATACTGCCCTTCTGTGATGTATCCGGTGTTATCAGGGACTGGATGAGTGACATCGTCACCAGGCATTGTGGTGACACCAAGAATCGTCACAGATCCTGCTCCTTCGAAATCAACAGCCTTCTCATATCTTGAAGCAAGCGTTGAATAGAGATCTCCCGGATATCCTCTGTTTGATGGAACCTGATCCATCGTGATTGCCATTTCCTTCTCGGCATCGCAGAAGTTCGTCATGTCCGTAAGCAGGACCAGCACTCTCTTTCCATCGAGTGCGAACCTCTCTGCAACGGCAAGCGCGAGATCCGGAACAAGCGTGCATTCAACTGTCGGATCGGATGCGGTGTGAATGAACATGATTGTCCTGGACATCGCACCGGATGCTTCAAGCGTATTGCGGAAGAAAAGGTAATCATCGTACTTAAGTCCCATACCGCCAAGCACGATTATATCTACATCTGCCTGCATGGCGATACGTGCAAGAAGCTCGTTATATGGCTCTCCGGAGATGGAGAAGATAGGAAGCTTCTGCGATTCCACAAGCGTGTTGAAGACATCAATCATCGGGATTCCGGTACGTATCATGTTCTTTGGTGTGATACGCTTTGAGGGATTAACGGAAGGTCCGCCGATGTCTATCATATTCTCAGTAAGCTCCGGCCCGTTGTCACGCGGCTTTCCAGCACCATCAAACACACGGCCAAGAAGATCTTCCGAGTAGCTCACTCTCATAGGAACACCAAGAAAGCGCACGCTGTCTCCTGTGGATACGCCCTGACCGCCTTTGAAGACCTGGAGAGATACCTTGTCTCCATCGAGCTTTATGACATTCGCATAACCCTTGCCTTCTGCTGTGGTGATCTCAGCAAGATCCTGATTACGCACACCTTCGGCACGGACTGTGATTACATTGCCGACAATGGATTCTATCTTTGTATATACCTTCTGCATTTACTTCCTCCTCTCCTGGAAGAATGAGATAACAGACTCTTTTCTCTCCTCCGCCTTCGGATCTGTATCAGCAGTGCTGTTCCAGTCTAGGAAGCGCTGTCTGAGCTCATTGAAGAACAATCTGACTTCTTTCTTGTCCGCGAAAGAGAAGTCTGAAGTGAGGATATCATAGAGGACGGAGAAGGAAAGCTTCTGGCGCTCTACCGAGACAATTGAATCAACAGGGTCGAAGGAATTCTGCTGAAGATAGACATCGTCGATGAATTCCCCTTTCTGATAGACAATGTAATCATCAAGGCTTGTTCCCTCTTCGCCAACGACCTTCATCATCGATTCGACCTCACTTCCCCTTCTGAGGAAGGAATATGCCAGCTCAACTTTATCCTTATCGATGATTCCTCTGTACTTTGACCAGGAGTCGAGCGAATCGATTGCAGGGTATTTCCTCGCGTCCGAGCGCTCTCTTGAAAGACCGTGGAATGCTCCGACAACTTTCAGCGTAGCCTGTGTTACAGGTTCCTCGAAGTTTCCTCCTGCAGGAGAGACGGTTCCACCGATTGTGACAGAACCATAGCCACCATCGCGGAGGCGGACCTTTCCTGCCCTCTCATAGAATCCTGCAATACGGGATTCAAGATATGCAGGGAATGCCTCATCACCAGGAATCTCCTCAAGACGTCCGGACATCTCTCTCATAGCCTGAGCCCAGCGTGAGGTACTGTCTGCAAGAAGAAGCACATCAAGCCCCATGTTCCTGTAATACTCCGCCATGGTTACAGCCGTATATACAGAAGCCTCTCTTGCTGCGACAGGCATGGACGATGTGTTGCATATGATGATGGTCCTTTCCATGAGGCTTCTTCCTGTCTTGGGATCTGTAAGCTCTGGAAATTCCTTAAGGACCTCGACAACCTCTCCAGCACGCTCTCCGCAGGCTGCGATGATTACGATATCCACATCGGCATTTTTGGAAGTGAGATGCTGGAGAACCGTCTTTCCGGCACCGAATGGACCGGGTGTGCAGTATGTTCCGCCTTTTGCGACAGGAAGGAATGTATCGATAACCCTGATTCTCGTCACCATCGGCTCATCAGGCATCACGCGCTCGTCATATCCTCCGATTGCAACCTTTACAGGCTGTTTGATAATCATCGAAAGCTCCTTCACATCGCCGCTTTCATTCTCTATCGTACAGATTGTCTCATGAGAGCGCTGCATGCCTTTTTCCGCAATGTTCTTTATCTTCCATTCACCCTGAAGCGTGAAAGGCACCATGATACGATGGGTGAAAAGTCCTTCAGGAACTGTTCCGAAAGAGTCGCCTGCAATGACAGTATCTCCGGTTTTCTTCGTGGGCGTGAAATCCCATTCTTTATCTGGAAGCGGATCGATGTACACACCACGTTCCAGGAAGAATCCGCACTGCTTTGCAAGGAGCGGGAGAGGATTCTGAAGACCATCGAAAACCTGAGTGAGAAGCCCTGGTCCGAGTTCAACGGAAAGAAGCTCTCCCGTGAACTCAACCTCATCACCGACCTTTATACCTCCGGTCATCTCATAAACCTGCATCGAGGCAATCCCGTCAGTGATTCTGATGATCTCGCTTTTGAGTCTGGTTCCACCTACGGAGATGAACCCTACCTCGTTCTTTATTACCTGACCTTCAAATGCAGCATTTACCATGTTGCCATTGACGCCAGTGACACGTCCTTTTGCTGATGGCATACCGACTCCTTACCCTTTTATATTTCCCTCGATAACCTTATAGAGTTTATCGAATTCAGCTCTTCCTTTGTTCTCATCGAATGCATTCATGCGTTCCAGGATCTGAAGTTTGAGAGCATAGATCATCAAAGCCTCAGAAGAAAAAGGAGAGCCCGTCTCCCTCGATGTGAGGAAATCAAAATAGAGTGAAAGCACCGCTTTCTCTCCCTCAAGAGGATCCAGATTATTCACTATATTCTCTGCAATGCCTTCAAGGCTCTTGTCCCCTTCCCTTCCATACCCGGAGAAACCCAGACGCTCAGAACGCACTGTGCATAGAGCATTCTCCAGATGCTTGGCATAGTCCTGCCACTCACGGACGATTGAAAGAGAAGCTCTCTCCTCTTTCTCTCCAAAGACAGCAAGGGAAAGATCTGCAAAATCCTTCCGGGAGAGCTGCTCCGCTGCCTTTTCCATGAATGATGCATATGAAATCGGGACTTCCCTGTCAGTTCTCAGCATTGGCAAAGAGGCCGCGAAATAGTAGTATTCCGCCATTATCCGAGAATCTCCTTCAGACTGTCGGAAAGATATGGGAGTATGAGTTTGATGCACTCATCTGCAGAATAATCCACATACCCGGATCCATCCTTCTCAACAATCCTGAATCCTGATGAGACAGATTTTGATGAACGTATTTCCAGTCCCTTTTCAATCTCTGAAGAGAACTCGCTGGAAATATCTGAGCGGATTTCATCCATATCCGAAGGAGAAATCTCAACATCCTTTCCTGCCGCATCAGATGAGAGCGCCGTCCGGATCAGCTCAATGAGAGCCTTTCCCTTCATTGAAGCTCTGGCTTTATCGCGGAGAATCATCGTATAGCGCTCTTCAATGCTTTTTTTCAGAAGCAGTGATGCATCTCTTGCAGCTTGCTTTATCGAAGCCTCTGCGGAGGATTTCCTGAGCTCAATCTCCTTCTCCGCATCCGCAACAAGACGACTGCTTTTTTCTTCTGCTTCCTTTATTATCGCGGCAGCTTTTTCCTCTGCTTCCCTGATTATCTCAGCGCTTTTGGCATTAGCGGTGTCAATACCCTCCTTTCTGATGGAGGCAATAAGATCCTGAATCTGCTGTTCCATTCTGACTTCCTAAATGAAAAACTGGAAAATATTGTAAATCACTCCAGAGTCAAAAGCAAACATGATTGTTCAGAGAATGTATTTTCCATATGATGTTCTCGTGAAGAGTGAAGAAATTTTTTCAAGCCCGGTTCCTGTAAGAGGAATCATTGCGATAAAAAATCTGAAAACTGGCAGGACATACCTGGAAAAAACAGAAGATGCAGTCTCCTCTTTTCAGAAGGAAAGGTTCAGCCTCGACCTGTCGATGCATCCTTCAAAAGAGCTCCAGAGCGAATATACATCGCTTGGCCTGGAGCTTTTCACAATCGAGCTGGATACAGAGGCCGGGGCTGAAGAGGATCTAGATGCCCTCCTCGAGAAGAGGAAGGCTGAATATGAGAAGAAGGGAATCAGGCTCTATCAGAAGCTATAAGGTTTCTCACACCTTCGATTGCCACGCGTATTGCAGGCTCCGTGTCATGGAGCTTGGGGTTGTCCATGCCGAGCTTCTCCCTCTCCTGATTACCGACAACGAAGAATGCTGATCCGCATCTTGCACCGAGCCTTGCGGCTACAGTAAAAAGCGCGGCGCTCTCCATTTCCGATGCCAGAACCCCCAGCCTCTTCCAGGCTTCCCATTTTGCATTGAGCTCATAGCTTACAGGCATCTCGTCCGGATTATGCTGTCCGTAGAACGAGTCCTTGCACTGCACTACACCGATATGGCTTTTAAGAGAAAGGCTTTCCGCAGCTTTTTTCAAAGCAGCAACAACCTCGAATGTCGCAACAGCCGGAAACTCGATAGGAGCATATTCCCTGCTTGTACCTTCCATTCTCACAGCACCTGTTGCGATGACGACATCACCGCCCATCACAGGAAGTGCGATACCTCCGCATGTTCCCATCCTTATGAATGTATCTGCACCGCACTTGTACAGTTCTTCCATCGCAATTGCAGCAGATGGGCCACCTATTCCTGTTGAAGTCACCGAAACAGGGACGCCATCGAGAAGTCCTGTATAAGTCACATATTCTCTGCTGTCTGCAATGAGCTTTGCATCGGTAAGGTGCGCAGCAATCAGAGGAACTCTTTTCGGATCTCCTGGAAGTATGACATAGCGGCCTACATCACCTTTCTTGATATGAAGATGATACTGAATTCCTGTTCCGTTCATGTAATCTGACATATGTCCTCCAACTGAAGAATAGCATGATTTGCCTGTTTTTATCATGTGTTACTACTCAACATATTCTCTGAATATGGTTAGAATGCCTATCCATGAAAGAACAGAAAGCCATTTTACTTCTCTTGCTCACCTCTTTGATATGGGGACTTGCATTTGTCGCCCAGTCAGTCTCGTCAGAGAGCGTGGGACCATTCACATTCAATGCAATAAGGATGCTGCTTGGAGCCATCACGCTCCTTCCATTCTCACTTCCGCTTTTCAGGAAGCACCTGAACGACAGGGAGTACTGGAAAAAAGCCATTACAGGTGGCATCCTCTGCGGTCTATGCCTTGGAGCTGCATCAGTTACACAGCAAATCGGTGTTTCATCTTCTGGAGCCGGAAAAGGCGGATTCATAACATCTCTGTATATAGTAATCGTTCCTTTCATGTCTCTTGCAGTGGGACAGAAGATAAAGAAGAATATCTGGATAAGTGCTGTAATTGCCATCATCGGCATGTATCTTCTCTCAATCGGAGAAGGCTTCTCAATCTCCTCAGGCGATCTCTGGCTTATACTCTGCGCATTTCTTTTCGCCCTGCATATAATGGTCATCGACCATACGGGAAAGGATGTGGATGGGATCGTGCTATCATTCTTCCAGTTCCTGACAGCAGGCATCCTCTGCTCTGTAGGCATGATTTTTGAAGCACCACAGCTTTCAGCTGTCCTTGAGGCATGGCTACCCATTCTATATGCAGGGATCTTCTCCTGCGGTATCGCATACACATTGCAGGTCGTGGGACAGCGCTATGTCAGACCGTCCCGTGCGGTCTTCGCCCTCTCTCTTGAAAGCGTTTGGGCCGCAATCGGAGGGGTTCTCATACTCTCAGAAAAGCTGTCAGCAAAAGAGCTTATCGGCTGTCTTCTCGTGTTCGGTGCCGTTCTGATAGCGGAAGCAGAACCTCAGAAGAGATCAACGTAAGTCTTTCCCATACCGCCGTCCTCCGGACGTGCGAAACGGTAATCCTTTATCTCTCTCCTCTTTTTCAGATACTCGTGTATGCCACGCGAGAGAATGCCATCTCCATAGCCATGGATAATTGAAAATGAAGGAAGGGAGGAAAGGATTGCGGCCTCTATCTGATCCTCGACCTTTCTGAGAGCTTCCTCAAGCGTAAGTCCTCTTACATCGATTGTATAATCTGCCTTCTTTGTGGTCGAGCCGTACTCAACAGAGATCTTACCCTCCTTCTCCGCAGCACGCTGCACCATGCTGCGCTTCATATTCATTCTCAGCCCGTTCTCAAGAGAGACCGTCACATTGTTCCCATTTGCATCTACAACACGGCCACGTACACGGGAAAGACCGCATATGACACTGTCTCCAGGAAGAAGTGGGCGTCCATCGTCTGCTATTTCCTCCGCTTCTTCCTCAATCATATTCTCCTCCTGAGCTTTCTTTTCTTCCACGGACTTGATGTATGATTTGACCTTCTTCGTTTTTTCCTTTGTAAGGTTTCCGGTGCGGACATCCATTACAAGCCGCTCAAGCTCTTTTCTTGTTGACCGGAGATAATCACTGAGCTCCTTCACGCCTTCCTTTCTGAGCTCATTTTCCTTCTTCTCAAGGTCCTTTTCCTTCCTCTCCAGTTCCTCTCGGCTCTTCTCTTCCCTCTTTTTCAGTATCGCTATCTCCGTAATCTTCCGGTCAAGCGTACGTTCCTTGGAAATAAGCGCCTTTATAATGCGCCCCGTGTCAGCATTGCCACCTCTCAGGTCCTCTGAAGCTCTGTCAATGATTTCTTTCGGGACATGCATACGTCTCGCGGTCTCAAGTGCATGGCTGTCTCCGGGAATGCCTTCAAGCACCCTATAGGTAGGAAGGCCTGAGTGCTCATCGAACTCCATGGAAGCATTCATCATATCCGGTTCAGAATATGCATAGCTTTTTACCTGAGAGTAATGGGAGGTGATGCATGTAAGTGAGGCATGATGGGAAAAATACGTCAGCATTGCTCTGGAAAGAGCCGCGCCTTCCTCTGGATCTGTGCCCGATCCAAGCTCATCGAGAATCACAAGAGATGAAGTGTCAATGCTGCGGCAGATCGAGGCAATGTTCTTCATGTGTGATGAGAACGTTGAAGCGGCATCGAGAATTGACTGGCCATCTCCGATATCCGTGAAGACTGAGGAATAAATCGGCATGACAGAATGGGCATCGGCGGGAATGTAGCCTGCTATCTGATTGATAAGCGCAAGAAGCGCTATTGTCTTCATCGTCACCGTCTTTCCACCGGCATTGGCGCCGGAAAGGACCAAAGCCCTCACATTCTCAGGCAAGGAGATTGTGATAGGAACCGCACCATCCCCAAGAAGAGGATGACAGGCAGCAATCAAAGAGAGTGTTCTTCCTCTCCGTGGCTGGACAGCTTTGTTTTTTCTCGCCCAGATGGCAAATGAGTAATAGAAATCGAACTCAATGACACGTTCAAGCATGTCCTTAAGGACGGGTATGAGAGTACGCACCTTATCAGAGAGATCGTGGAGGATCCTCATCTTCTCTGCCCTGATCCTCTCCTCTGCTATGACTGCATCATTGTTAAGTGCAAGAAGCTCCGAGGGTTCTGCAAAAAGCGTGCTGCCAGATGACGATGCTCCGGATATGTAGCAGCCCGGGATTCTTTTCTGGTCGCTTCTTATCGGGATGACGACTCTTTCATTGCGGAACATCGCTTCTGTCTGCTGCACAAGTGTTCTGTGTTCTGCGATGAATCTGGATGAATACCTTACCCTTTCAGCTTTTATCTCATCACGCTTTCTTATCAGCGGAAGGAGTCTGGGATGATCCTCATGGACAAAACCATCAGAATCAAGAGAGGAGAGAATCTCATTTGAAAGCTCTCTGTCCTCGTCGTGTATCTCCTCTTCCTTTTCGAGGAAAACGAGCATCGAGATATAGGAATGAAGGAACTCCCCCGCACGGTACACACTCTCTCCTGCAAGGTCCGCATGTGATGATGCGGCAAATGAGAAGATATCCGAGATATATGGAAAAGGATCTGGAGCTGTACCGGAAAGAAGATTCATATATTCCTCAACCTTCCTTGCGCGTCTCTCGATCTCATCTCTGTCATAAACAACAAGATCCGGTGTGATTCTCTCCCTTCCCTCCGGAGAGAGGGCACTTGAGCGGATTATATCCAGTACTTTATCAAGTTCAGTATCCCTGACGGTTCTTTCACTTATCATCTTTTTCTGTTCCTGAGGTAAACCGGCTTTCTTTCTGCAAGGGCATCAAGAATGCGCAGATAACTGTCATAACGCTCTTCAGATACTTCCCCCGATTCCACAAGTGAAGGAACGATGCAGCCATCCTCTCCCTTATGAAGGCATCCGGAATAGAGGCACCGTGATCCAGCGATCTCAGGAAAAGCCTCCTGCACAAGGGCCACATCCTCAAAAGGAACCTCAATTTCCCTCACTCCGGGAGTATCGATAACTGCAATATCGCCCTTCTCGATATACAGGGAATGATTCGTTGTATGCCGCCCTCGGTTATACTTTTCACAAATTTCTCCAGTCCTCTGCTCAGATCCCATCAATGAATTGATCAGCGTTGACTTACCCACACCGCTCTGACCGACAAATGCCGTGATCTTTCCACGAAGCATCGCCTTAAGCTCTTCCAGCCCCTCACCGCTTTCAGATGATACGGAGAGAACAGGAAAGCCTATCTTTCTGTACAAGGCTATCCCCTCATCTTCTCCCAAGTCGGATTTATTCATGATGATAAGAACAGTTGCCCCGGATGAGCAGGCTATTGCCCTGTCAAGAAAACGAGGACGGAAAGGAGGAGAAGAGGAAGAGACGACAATCGCTGTCTGATCCTGATTGGATGCAATGACCTGATTCATCTCCCTTTTCACGTTCCATCTTGAGAACATGCTTTTCCTTGTCTCCACAGATTCGATAAGCGCCTCGTTATCTGAGTATGGCTCTCCAATCGCAATATCACCAACCGCGACAGGATTGTATTCTGCCTCGTCCTTCTTCATGACTTTTCCCTTAATCCGGGCTGTGTAGATAACACCGTCATCAAGAGAATAAGCCGTATAGATATTGTTTATCGCCCGCCGTATCTGAAAGCGCATCAGAAGCACTCCATCTCAAAGCTGGAATATGGTCTTCGTTTCATCTCTGCTCCATTTCCTAGAATTATATCATTAATCAGGGAATATTATCCAAGCTGTCGATTTCAGATATTGTTCTGAAATTGAATTTACATATTCCGCAATCATTTCAATATAATTATGCCATATTTATTCTATTGTTTATTAATTATAAATATATTAATAAAAATGATTATCGTTCAATAAAAATATTCTATTTTTGTATTCAAATATGAAACAGCATGATAAACGATTGCGATCAAATACCTGAATACATACTTTTTCTAGCATTAGTCATAATCATCAATATGATAATCTTGGAAAACTGTATCTGAATGATGAATTCAATGTAAGAAATCATATGATTGACATGAGGCAATCTCTATATGACTATTTTCATATGTTTTCATTGAAAAGATGCGAAGCTCAGGACTGTTCCGCCTACACCTTTGATGGAGGAGAGTTCTGCTATCATCACTCACCGGAAAAGGATGAGATAAAGAAAAGCGTCATATATTCGATGCTGAATGCCCATGCACTCAGGGACCGTTCGATAGCTGCTGCGGATTTCAGGAACATAGAGATGAAGAAAGGCTTGAGGATCACAGGAATGAACTTCTCTTTCTGCGTCTTTGATAACTGCATATTCACAAATTCAATCATAATCTCATCCTTTTTTGATTTCTGTCTCTTTCTGAATTGCCGCATGACAAACATCGAAGGACGCTACGCAGTTTTCTCAGGCTCAACATTCTATAACTGCACGATCAATGATTCGGTCATCATACATTCAAACTTCATGGGGATTGAAACCGACAGCTGTGATTTCTCAGGCAATGATTTCTATTACAGCAACTTCTCGCTCTCACGTCTTTTGAATACATCGCTTGACGACTGCAATCTCAAAAGAACAAGCTTCCGATCGGCGATGACAAAAGGTGTCACCTTTCGCTACTCAAATCCTGAGGAAGCATACCTGAGAAAGGAGGATGTATGAGAATACTTCCCCACTTCTCCGCTGAAGGCCTTTCAAATGTATACCTCATAGTCGATGACAAGAGAAAGGGCATCATCGTAGATCCGGCCCAGGTGGACAAGGAACTGCTTGATATGATTTCCAATTTCACTGATGACTTGATCGGTGTATTGATTACACATAAACATATATCTCATACTGCCGGACTCGGAACTTTAATGAAGATATACTCCCCTATAATTTATGCATATGAACCTTCAATAAACGGCTACAGGACCAGACAGGTTAAGGATGGAGAGGACCTGGATATAGGAACACTCAAAGTGAAGCCGCTTCATGTTCCTGGTCATTCCATGGACTCGATTGTCTACCTTGTTCAAGGAGCAGCGCTTTTTACAGGAGACACACTCTTATCCGGATCGGTTTCAGAAACCCACAGCTTCGTTGAGCGTGCGCTTCTCATACGCTCTCTGGAAATGAAAGTGATGACGCTGCACGACAGCACACTGGTATATCCGGGGCATGGTGCACTTTCAAAACTCAGGATAGAGAAGATGCTCAATCAGGATATTCTGCAATCAGGAGCGTTCTAGCAATTTCAGAATATGGGCAAAACGCTCTGGAAGAGAAGAGACGAAATGCATGCGCTCCCCTGTCTCCGGATGATTTATCTCAAGAGAATATGCGTGGAGCATCAGCGTCGCCTCAGGATAGCGCGGGTCTTTTGTGCCATATATAGGGTCACCGAGAATCGGATGGCCGATTGAGCTGAGGTGAACTCTTATCTGATGTGTCCGTCCTGTATGGAGATGTACATCAAGAAGGGAATATGACACGAAGGAACGCTCCACCGTATACTCAGTCCTGGCTGTCTTTCCCCTGTCCAGTCTGTCAGTTGCGCGGAATTTCCTGCGGTCTTTCGGATCCCGTTCGATATTGCTTTCGATGAAGGCGTGAGTGAGAGGAAACGAGCCTTTGGCGATTGCTTTGTAATGCTTCTCTGCCTCGTGGTTGAAAAACTGTTTCTGAAGGCATTCGAGCGCTGATGATGTACGGGCAATGATCATGACGCCGGAGGTATCTTTATCCAGGCGATGGACAATCCCCGGGCGTTCATCATCAGATGCAGCGAAGTCATCCCCGTAACGAGAGATGAGTGCATTTACGACTGTTCCTGAATGAACACCGGCTCCAGGATGAACAACCATTGCCTGAGGTTTATCAATGACAAGAATCGAATCATCCTCGTAAATGACAGATAGCGGGATATCCTCCCCCTCCAGGCCTTCGAAGACTTCCTCGTCATACTCGATAGAGACACTGTCACCTTCCGCAACCTTCGAACTTTTCTTCGCTTTCTTTCCATTGAGGATAATCTCCATCGAAGGCAGCGAGAATACTGAACGCTGTATGGAGAGAGATGAAGACACAACAGTATCGAGACGGCCGCTTTCCTGGACAATACAGGAGAGTGAGTGATGCCTAATCACTGGCGACCTTCCCGATGATCCAGTCCGTTCCGGCAATGACAAGGGACAGTCCTCCTGCAATCAGAGCCTGCTGCAGAACTCTCTGATAGTCCTGCTCAGGAGTCGGCATTCCCAGAGATGAAGCCAGTGAGTATATTCCCATCGCAACGGGGAATGTGAGGACAAGTGAACCGAAGAATATCGTTTCAGCTCTTCTCAGTTCCTGGGACCAGATAGGAAACTCATCCTCCTCATATGGCTCATACTCATACTCTATTGGATCTGCAAAGACAGGAGTCAGGAGCGTGAGGAATATAAGCAAGACGGAAATCATTTTTCTGATCATTTTCTCTCCCCGAAAATAGCTGTACCTATCCGCACCTCATCAGAGCCATACTCAAGCGCAGTCTGCCAGTCTCCCGACATTCCCATTGAAAGAACAGAAACTGAAGGGTTCCTGTCCTTCAGAGTGAGATACAGCTCTCTTGTGCGAGAGAATGCGATACGGTTTTTCTCCTCATCGCCTCCAAGAGGTCCGACAGTCATTATACCAAGAAGATGGATATGAGGACAATTCTTAATATGTTCCGAAGCATCCAGAAGCTCCTCTTCTGTCCTGAAACCGGATTTATTCTCCTCTCCGGAGCTGTTGAATTCGAGAAGTATGTCTATATCAGAACCAAGTGAAATGCACTCATTCTCTATCTTCTCTATCAGAGGCAGGCTGTCAACGCTCTCAATCCTGTCAGCCCATTCGATAGCCTTCCTTACTTTATTGCGCTGGAGCTGTCCGATCAGGAAAACCTTCATTCCCTCAGGCCTCTCTCCCTTCGGAGGGAACTTCTCCCTCATTTCCTGGACCCTGTTCTCTCCGAAGATCCTTGCCCCCTCATTGTAAGCATCCATAACAGCTTCATACGGATGGAATTTGGAAACTGCCACTATAGTGGCTTTATCATTCACACCATGAACTGCATTGCTAACACTAAGATAACCGGTCATCTGTATTTCCTCATCTCCTCAAACCTGGCTTTATCAAGGGCGCTTCTATCAGCTTTGTACTTTGCCCGCAGAGCCTTTCTCTCAACGGCCCAATCATGGAGTATTGAAAGCTGTTTCTGTACAGCTGCATTGCGGCTTGTTATGCTCGGGTTTGCTCTCACGATATGGTAAGCGGAAGCCCTGAGGCTTTCCTTATATTTCTCAATCGTCGCTTCAATACGCTTTCTAAGCTCTTCTGCAAGCTCTGCCTTTCCCTCTCCCTGCAGGACCTGCAGCCTCTCCTCGGCTTCTCTCCTGAGCTCTCTGATGCGCTCAAGTCCTTCCTTGAAGGCTTTCATCTTCATTACGGAAAGCACTGTATCGGAAGATACAACAGCGACTATCAGCATTGCAGCATAATGCAGAATGGATGAAGGAACAGAATCAAGCAGAGAGACAATCAAGGGCTGCACGAAATACTCAGCAACAAGGCCAAGAAGGCCGAAAAGCGTGGAATTCAAAAGGCAGACACGGCCATTTATATTCACCTTATGCTTTGAGTAATCCCACAGTTTGACCGAGAAAAGCTTCTCCAAAAGCCACGATGTGAAATACTCAAGACATGATGTGAGCACGAATGCGAATATGAACACTGCCAGGGGGTACTCAGACAGAGGATCCAGAAGGATGGTGACAACCAGGGAACCGAATCCATATATAGGAAGATATGGGCCATAAAGGAATCCTCTGTTCACGAAGCGCTTCTGTCCGACGGAGCAGTAAAACACCTCGCAGCAGTATCCAAGGAAAGAGTAGATGAAGAAAATGATTATGAAGGTATCAGCCAATTTATCCTCCATCTAAAAGATTAACTTAATTAATGGATAATGACTATCTAATAAGAAAAATCCGGAAACACTTGAAACAAGATTTCATCTATGCTATTGTAGCGTCGTTCGGAGGATTAGCTCAGCGGGAGAGCGCTTGCCTTACAAGCAAGATGTCACAAGTTCAATCCTTGTATCCTCCACTTCGGAAGCTCCTTGTACTGCAAGGAGTTTTCTTTTTTCCGTACCAGTGCTTGAAATAGAAACATATGAAAAGTACAATGCAAACCACTGGTCCAATGGAGGGGATGCAGCAGATAGAATCAATAGAAACTCTATCCTCCATATAGCCGATTAAAACCGGCTTTTTCATTGAAAAGGGGTCTGAAATGGAAAGGAAAAACAGGCTGACGGAACTCCCCGTGGTCTTCCTTCTGGCGATGCTGTGCTGCTTTCTCTGGGGAAGTGCTACACCTGCAATAAAGATAGGCTATCAGATTTTCGGTATCGATAACTCCGATACAATCTCGATAATCCTCTTTGCAGGAATAAGGTTCTTCCTTGCTGGAATCCTCGTTATCATCGTGCAGTCTATAATGGCAGGGCACCTCATCAAACCTGAGAAAGGTTCCTTCCCGTCCATTCTTAAACTCAGTCTGGCACAGACAATAATCCAGTATTTCTGCTTCTATGTGGGCCTGGCCCATACAAGCGGAGTCGCAGGAACGATCATCTCAGGAGCAACGGGATTCTTTTCAATCATCATAGTCTCCGTATTCTTCAGATATGAAAGACTCACAATGCCGAAAATCATTGGCTGTATCATGGGTTTTGCAGGTCTCATCATCATGAATGTGACATTCGGCGGTACGACAGTATTCCACTTTTCATTCATGGGAGAAGGACTTGTCCTCCTTTCCACTATAAGCCTTGCAGTATCCGGCATCCTTGTGAAGAAATACTCCAGGAACTTCAATGTCGTCATGCTTTCGGGCTATCAGTTCATACTTGGCGGGTTTGTGATGATTGCCACGGGTCTTGCACTGGGTGGAAGAATCAGATTAGTGCCTGAATTCTCAGCTTACCTCCTTCTTCTGTACATGGCCCTGATTTCCGCAGTTGCGTATTCCGTATGGGGCATACTGATGAAATATAATCCTGTAAGCCGTGTTTCCATCTTCAACTTCCTCACTCCTCTTTTCGGAGTTCTTCTTTCTGCAATATTCCTCGGCGAAGTCGAACAGGCACTTTCATGGAACAAGCTTGCTGCCCTCATCCTTGTCTCCGGTGGAATATATATCGTAAACAGGAAATACGGAAAAGCTAAAATAAACGGTTGATGAACAGAGCCCTTCATGGCTGAGGGCTCTGTTGCATTTCCTTTCCTTCATTGAGAATAATCAGTGCGCTTGATTCTGCCTCCAGCATGACTTCAAGCTTTCCGTCAGAGAGCATGGCTTCTGCCTTGCCGAACCATACTGAAGCATCTCCCGAAGGCAGCGCAAAGAGATCAATTGCCACGCTTCTGCGGCGTGGGCACTTGTTTATTACGGCGACAGCTGCCTTTGCAGAAGAGATTCTCTCAATCACGAACGCATCCTCATCAATGGCTTCGATTCTTGTCGCGGCAAAAGGCATGAAACTCTGCTTTCTGAGCTCTGCCATGAATCTGTATGCTTCATGGACATCCATGTCCCACTTGCTCTCATCCCAGCACATTGGATAGCGGGATGCTTCCACAGATCCCATTTCCCCATCTATGAGGTTCTCATCACCATAATAGATCGATGGCATGCCAGGAAGCGTGAAATATGCAATCACACAGCCAATATAGATATTCTTATTGAACACGGCCCTGTCATTATGAAGACGCGGAGTGTCATGGCTGTCGAGAAGATTCATCTGAAAAAATGCATTCTGGTCCGGAACCGATGTGATGGCATCCAAAAGCGCTGCGGCAGTTTCCCAGCCATTCCATCTGATCTCACGCTGAGGATCATGGCCCCAGCCGGCGGTCAGGAATCTGTCACGCTCCCCCATCCAGGAACGGAGAGGACGGGAGGAACCATAGTAGTTCATCGTCGCATCCCAGGTATCCCCTTTCATGTATTCCATGCTGTCATCCCAGTCTTCGCCTACAAGATACAGGTCCTTCTTTATGGCCTTGAGGCTTTTCCTGACCTCTCGCCAGACTTCCTTTGTCATCTGGTCAGAGCCTGCCCTTCCCAGCTCCGGTGCGACATCAAGGCGCCACCCGTCCTGCGAGAATGGAGGAAGAAGAAACTTCTGCATGACAGAGTCTCTGGACTTATATATCCTTTCCCTCAGTCTTTCCGAGTTGTAATTGAGCTGTGGAAGTGTCCTTACACCCTGCCAGCATCTGGCTTCTCCATCGGAGAAATAGTAGTATCCACGCTCCTCTGAATCTTTGTCTGCAACAGCTTTCTTATACCATACAGCTTCAGTTCCTGTATGATTTATTGAAATATCCAATATAATTTTTATATTCAACTCATGAGCTTTTGCAATCAATTCCGCATATGATTCATCGCCACCAAGCTTTGGATCGACATGGAAGAAATCCACGGTATCGTAACGGTGGACCGTCATTGAATCAAAAATCGGGTTTATGTAGAGTGCAGTCACTCCCAGGTCCCTGAGATATGGAAGCTTTTCAATTATTCCCGGGATATCTCCATTATAGAAATCAAGGCATCTGGATTCCGAGAACGGGCGGGGCACATCGGAAAAAGACGGTGTCGTGACCCTTCCTCCATCAAACTCATATTCCCCTTCCCTGGCTCCAAGGGACATATCACCACGGCAGAACCTGTCCGGAAATATCTGATAGCATGTCGATGCTGCAACCCATGTCGGAGCATCCAGGGATGGTATTATCTGGAATCTGTCACTCTGCTTAGGAGTGTTTCTTGTAATACCTTTTCTTGAATAGTAGAAACTCTTCCCGTCTTTTATGAAGGCAAAGAAGAAACGGAAGATCTCACCTGTGATTGTTATCGGAGCGGAAGCACGGTAAACAGGATAACCATTGAAAAAACCTGCCTTCTTCATCTCATATGAGGAAAGAAGACCATCATCGTTATCAGCTCTCAGAATTGCAAGATCCGGCTCTGATGAGAAAACTGCTGAGAATTCCGTCATCTCCCCGCTTTTGGGAAAGAGCGGCGAAACAAATACGTCTGAATAGGAAAAGAAAACTTTCATATACCCTGCCTCTGATGCAATGATACACCTTCAAGGCAGGGATTATATAGAAAATCAGGACTTTAATGCAGCAAGAACCGACCTGAGGACCTCTTCAGGAGATGGGGATGCATCGATGTCGATGATGTTTCCCTTCTCCTTATAGTATCCGATGAGAGGCGCAGTCTCTGCTCTGTATACCTCAAGGCGATGCATTATCGCTTCAGGCTTGTCATCATCTCTCTGGATGAGAGGTTCACCTGTCTCGTCATCAAAGCCCTCTTTCTTCGGAGGGTTCGTGACAATGTGATAGATCTTTCCTGTAGATGGAGCAAGGCGGCGGCCTGAAAGCCTCTTCACGACTTCCTCATCGGAGAGAACGAAATTGATGACAGCATCGATTTCATCCATGGTGTCGAGAGCCTCAGCCTGGGCGATGGTGCGAGGGAAACCATCAAGTATATAGCCTGATGCCGTATCATCATTCGAGAGTCTGTCCCTCACCATCTCGATCGTCACCTCATCCGGTACAAGCGCACCCGATGCAAGAATCCCCTGCACTTTCTTGCCAAGTTCAGTGCCGTTCTTGATATTTGAGCGGAAGATATCCCCTGTGGAGATATGTGGAACACTAAGTTCATTTTTCAGAAGAGCCGCAAGCGTGCCCTTACCAGCCCCGGGAGGGCCGAGAAGTACAATATTCATTTTTCACCTCAAGGTGAGTATATCAGAAGAGAAGCCTTTTTCCCATTGATTCCTGCATTGATTCCACCACTGCTTTCGTCTACCATTACTAGCGGAGGAGAAATGTCTGACAAAATAATCCTGCATGCTTCCGACCTGGATGGATTCCTGACAGAATGGGACAGGAATGCACTTGAAGAAATAGAGGCGATGTATTCGTCTGCCATGAAGATCTCCAGCGAGATGGAAAGGGCTTCCGGAGACGAAAGAAAAGCAAAAGAAGATGAACTTACAGCCGTTTCAAAGGCAATAGGATACAGGCTGGAGAACATAACAAGGCAAGTCAAATCAATCCATGTCTATTCATTTGAATCTCCCAGAGAACAGCATGGAGAGGCTTCAAGAATCATTGCAAAGCTCCGGAATCCTGCAACAGGACACGAGGAGTTCCTTTACTATATCCAGAGAGCATACGAGATCCTGTTTTCACATGTGTTCGCAGATGCCTGCCTTAACAGGAAACGGTCAATAATAATGAAGACTCCCGTTGATTATCCCTGTCAGAACTATGCCGTGCATCGCATTCCCGATGTTGACGAACTTGTGCACAGCACTGTCATGTGCGTGATGCTCCGTGGAGCACTGCTTCCTTCAATGATAATCTCAAAGGAGATTGAGGATTACTCATCAGACGGTTTCATAACCCCGTTTGCACTCTTCAGGATCAAGCGCGATGAATCCAAAGCAGAGAGTAACATGAACTACGTGCTTGATCTGGGAAGATCATTTTTTGATCTCAGCCTGCTCGATGGTAAGGATCTTGTATTTGCAGATCCGATGAACGCGACAGGCGGTTCCCTTGTGACCATCGTCAAATATCTCAAGGACAATGGCATAAAGCCCAGATCCATAAAATTCATCAATGTGATATCAGCACTGAAAGGTGCGCTGAGAATCTCACGCGCCATTCCGGAGGCAAAGGTATATACTTTATGGATGGACCCGATGCTCAATGACAAGGCCTATATCCTCCCGGGCCTTGGAGATGCTGGCGACAGGCTGAATGGAGTGGACCACGGAAGCGAAGGAAGGAACATGATCCAGCTGATCGCAGACTATGGAGAGAGCGTGGTGAATCTTTACAGGAACCAGGTGAAAGAAATTGAAAAGACTGTTCTTCATTAGTGCAATCATACTCGTGCTTTTCTCTGCCTGTGCGACAAATGATGAGATCGCACAGGATTACATAAACTTTGCAGCAGGATACACAGGTCTTGATGCTGTCAGGATATATGAAAGAGGGCTCGAGGAAAGCGACGCATTCTCCCTATATTACAATCTTGCCTACTCCTACCTTGAGGCAGGAGATTTCGAGAAAGCGGCAGAGACTGCGGATGAAGCGCTGGAAATCTACCCAGATTCACTGAGGTTCCTCTATCTCAGGGCATATGCTCTCAGGGAAGAAGGAAGAATATACAGCTATGAACTTGCTTTGAAGGATATCCTGGAGAGAGATCCCGGAAACGATGATGTACGCCAGATGCTTCTCGATCATTATATGAAGACAGGCCGTAGGCGCGATGCTGAGGATATTGCAAGGGAAATCATACTGTATGATCCTGAGAACCAGAACGCGCTCAGAGCACTTGCTCAATCCAGTGCCTTCTTCGCAGCTATAGCCCCTGCTGCAAATACAGAGAGCAGCGTACAGGATGAGAAAAAA
>CASEGX010000068.1 GCA_949287505.1 uncultured Spirochaetales bacterium
CAAGTACAATTCAGCTAGATCTTCTGAGCTCTATATTGTAAATCTTGAGGATTACTCTGTTAATAGTTATACAACAGAAGTAGCAGGTCTACGTGCTGAAGCATTCTTCTTAGCTGATGGCAATGTTTTCATCCTGACTAAGGATAAAGGTGTATTCAGGATAGATGGAACAACAGTAACTCCTGTTCCTAAACTCAATTAAAAAAGCTGATTGATAATCAAATTATCAACACTGTGGAGAATATGAGCATTTCATATTCTCCATTTTTTTTTCAGCTTCTCAGAAGCCTCACAACTTCCTGGTATGTAATATCATAGACGGACAGCTGCGGATAATCAAAACCGGCAAGATCCATTGCCCTCTTCTGCTTGTCAGTTACGGCTGTATACGGGTAGATACCGAAAAGGAACGGGAAGAAAGAATAGATGAAAGATTCAATATCATCTGCTGTCATTGAAGGAAAGAACTTATGCACGCTCATTCTCACTTCATTGATGGCCTGTGCATAAAGCTTCTTGAATTCGACAAGGGATTCAAGCCGGCTGTTCTCCTCAATCTCAAAATGATTCATTGAGACAAGTTTCAGAAGGTTTGGCCTTTTCTCAAGTGTATGGGCAAGAAGGGATGCGAACTCTTCAGCAGAAAGACTGTCATTCTTGTCCCTTATTTCCCTGATACATCTGCTGAGCTCCTGGTATTCCCTTCCAAGGAGAGCAAGGAAAATTTCCTCCTTGGTCTGGAAATAGTTGTAGATGGATGTTCTTGTGAAGGAAGTGACCTCCCCTATTTTCTGGATTGTCACTTCCCTGAAGCTCATCTTCTCATATAAAGACTCGCATGCGTTTATGATCTCATCCCTGCGTTTTGCAACAAGCGCGTCTGATCCCTTCGGCATACTCAATGCTCCAGAATGTCATGGAGGATGGTGCGCACTTCCTCATCATGATAGACTTCCTCGATCTCATCATGGGTCAGTCCTATGAATTCATGACAGGTATAATGAATCCATCTCTCATCTTCAGGCTTTTCAAGCACATGCTTTCTGCAGTAATAGTCAGGCTGGATCGGAAGCGGTTCCTCATGCTTGAATACCGGAACTTTGTAGTCATATACCGCCACCTTTATATCCTCTCTGGGAATACCGGCCTGCATCACAGTGTTCACAAGTGCGTTGACTGTCATGCCTGTATCGAAAATATCATCAACAATGAGGACCTTCTGGCCTTTCTTGAGATTCTTCGGCGACCATGTCCATCCGTCAATATCGACATGTCCTGCATGATCCTTCACAAGATTGTAGCTTCTGGCCACGACAGCAGCATAGAATACCGGCGTCTTGCCCTGCTTGAGTGCAATAAGCTTGTAAAACTCGCTCATAACGTTTGCCATATAAGCTCCGCCTCTGAGAGAATCATAGATTACATCAGGTACGAAACCGTCTTCCTTGTACATCCTGTATACAAGCTTCAGCGCTGCATCGCGGATCATGTCGCATGTGATAAATTCTTTTGACATAGTTAACCTCTTGTGAAAATTCTAAGATATGACTTACTGGTTTTGCAAGCTTATTTCCTTCTTCAGACGACTGAAAACAACCATTCTGACCGCTGTATAGGTTGCTATTCCCCCGATCACGTTGCTGATCGGCTCAGCCATGACAACACCGTCAACACCGATGAAGTAAGGCAGTATTATGGTAAGAGGCACAACGATGATGACTTTCCTGAAAAGCGAGAAGAATACTGCCTGTTTCGCATAGCCAAGTGCAACAAAGGTCTGCTGTCCTGTCATATGGAACGACATGAAGATGAAGCCGAAGAAATAAACCTGAAGTGCATGCTGTGTCGCATTCATCAGTATGGCATCACTTGTAAAGAGGTGGATGAATGGAAGCGGGAAAAGATAGAGAAGCGCCCATATTGCACCGGTATAGACAAGCATCATGACAAGAAGCACATTGCTGGACTGAAGAACCCTCTTCCCGTCTCCCTTACCGTAATTGTAGCTCATGACTGGGCTCGCACCGCCGGAGAATCCATTTATCGGAGTTGAGAAGATTTCCCTTATCGAGTTGAGGATTGTCATCACACCCACATAAAGATCACCGCCCCAGATGGCAGCACATTTGTTGCATACCAGCTGGACAATTGAATTCGTTGCGCCCATCGTGAAACCGCTTGTGCCGAGCAGACATATCTTAGATACCCTTCTGCCTTCAAGACGTGTGAAACGCAGCTTTATTGGAAGATTCCTGCTTCTGAGGAATACGACAGCAAACACAGCGGAAAGCACCTGGCTTATCACTGTTGCGATGGCCGCGCCTCTGACACCGAAATCAAGAAGGAAGATGAATACAGGATCAAGAATTATGTTTGCTCCCGCACCTATGACAACTCCTATCATGCCTATGGAAGAATAACCGAGTGCATTGATGAAAGGTGTCAGCGTAAGCGAAACCAGCACAGGGACGGAACCCAGTGCATATATCATGAGATATGACTCAGCATACAGGAAAGTCTGCTCGCTTGCACCGAAAAGATAGAGGATCGGCTCACAGAAGACGAGCACGACGAGTGTTATTATTATCCCGGTGATAATGGTAAGAG
>CASEGX010000069.1 GCA_949287505.1 uncultured Spirochaetales bacterium
CGAAACCGTGATATAGTCCTCAATACGCTTATTGCGGAATTTATCACCCTCTGCGTCAAACACCACATGGCGGGAAAAATGCCTAAATCTAAGGATTTCTACAAGGTTTCTCTTTGTAGCAACACTATTGTCTCGACGTGCTGGGAAGCGGGAAAAAGATCCACGGGCTGTATGCCCACTGCCCTGTATGGCAGGAAATGATAGATATACCTCAGATCACGCCCTAGCGTCTCAGGGTTGCAGGAGACATAGATGATTCTCTCAAGGTCCATACGCCCTGCAGCGGCAAGGAACTCCTCTGTGGCACCGGAGCGCGGAGGATCGAGGAAGAGCACAGAAGCCTTCATCCCCTCTTTCGCCTTATCCTTCAGCCACCTGGAAGCATCTGCGACAACGAAACGGGCATTGGAAATACCATTGATACGTGCATTCTCCTCCGCATCCCGCACGGCATCCTCATTGGCCTCCACTCCGATCACTCTCCCGGCGCCTGAAGCTGCGGCTATCAGTGCGATTGTTCCTGTTCCAGAGTATGCATCGATTACGACATCGTCCTCTCTCAGATCTGCCATATTCATCGCAATCGTATAGAGATTTGCAGCCTGCCTCGGATTCACCTGATAGAAAGAAAGCGCGGAGATACGGAAATCGAGCCCAAGAAGACGATCCATGATATATCCTTTGCCGTAAATCACCTTCTCCTTCGCGCCTTGAGGAACGACCATCGATGTCCTCTCGGTATTCACGATAATGGATACTGACTTGACCTCCGGATGCTTCTGATGCAGCGCTGCAGCAAGATCTGAGAGAGAAGGAAGATCATATGTGGAGGCAACCAGAAGAACGAGAACCTCATCATAATACTCTGAGCAGCGGATGAGCACATGCCTGAGCTGCCCTGTGCCCTTGTCCTCATCATATGCCTTGATATGAAACCTGTTTGCAAGCGTCCTTATTGTCGAGAGTATCGGAGCGGCCATGCCATCCTCAAGAGGACAGGAACGGATTGGGATCAGTTTATGAGAGCCTCTGCGGTATATGCCTGTCACGAGCTTTCCGTTCTCCGTTCCGCACACAGTCTGGATCTTGCATCTGTAATCCAGTATGGAAGGAGACGGAAGAATCGGGCTTACTGTACAGAATCTTGAAAGGAACTGCTCTTCTGTAAGGAATTTCTCCAGAAGCTCATCTGAGTATCTCATGTTTATGTAATCACAACCACCACATCTGGATGCATGTGGGCAGCTTCGTTTTTCTGACATGGCACAATAATAATGCGAAAGGAGGAGAATAAACAATGGCGGATCCGGAGACCCGCCATACATCATGTTCTGATTTCCCTGTTGAAGGGTTTACCCAGCGCTGTCGGTGCTGTTATCTGATTACGCGATGTGAATGAAAGCACGACGATTACAAGAACGTATGGAAGCATGACGGCAAGCTCATACGGGAATGAAATACCCATGCTCTGCACAATCGTCTGGAAGGTCTGTGCAAGCGTGAAAAGAAGCGCGCCACCCATGATCTGAAGCGGATGCCAGTGCCCGAAATAGACAAGTGCGACAGCTATGAATCCGCGGCCGGAGATGAGGGAATCAGAGAACATCTTTGCCTGCGCTATCGAGAGATAGGCACCTGCGAGGCCTGCAAGGGCACCACCGACAACCAGTGCCTCATAACGCGTGCGGCTCACATTGATTCCCATCGAATCCGCAGCTCTGGGATTTGTTCCGACTGCCCTGACCTTAAGGCCCCAGTAAGTCTTGAAAAGCACATACCAGGCGACAGGAACAAGGATGTATGCAATATATGCCATTGCATTGTGAGAGAAGAAGATATCACCAAGGAACGGAATCCTGGAAAGCAGAGGTATCTCTATATCAGGAATGCCTGGAATTGACTGCGTGCCTCCGACAAAATGCCTGAAGAGCGTTCCTGCAGTCCCTACTCCGAACATCTGCAGTCCGATGCCTGCAATACCCTGAGGTGCCCGGAAAGTGACTGTGATGAGACCAAAGAACAGTCCGAAAAGAGCTCCGAGAAGAGCAGCAGCGACAAAACCAAGAACGTTATACCACTGAGAGACTGCACCGCCGCCTCCGGCAAGAAATGGAATGAGCATGCCGACAAAAGCACCCATTGCCATCACACCCTCACATCCGAGATTGAATACACCCGCTCTCTGATTGAACATCTCTCCCAGCGAAGCAAGAAGAAGAGCCACAGAGAAAGGAATGCACATTGAAAGCATATTCGTAATGATATCAAGCATCTCAAGCCTCCTTCTTTCTCAGAGCCTGATACTTTCTCCAGACCCTGTCCTGGAAATATGCATTGGAAAGAACCATCTGGGCAGTGACGATCACTATGATGATGATACCCTGCATCACCTGCACGATATTAGCAGGGACCCCTACCATCGACGGAGCAAGCGTCGAGCCGTAAATCAGAAGGCCGAACAGGAATGAAGCCGGAAGGATTCCGAAAGGATGAAGGCCGCCAAAGAGCGCGACAACGACTCCTGAGAATCCATAGTTGTTGGTAATGCCTTCTATCGCACGACGATGCACGCCGGCAAGCTCCACACCTCCCGCAAGACCTGCGAAAGCACCGGAGATCGCCATGGAGAACGCAAGATAGAATCCTACGCTTATGCCACCGTAGCGTGCCGCTCTTGCTCCGGAACCGGAAGCTCTCATCTTGAAGCCTATCGTGGTCTTCCACATCAGTATGTAGATAAGAACTGCAAGCACCAGCGCTATGATGATTCCATAATGCAGACGTCCGGAAATACGGCCAAGCCAGACATTCTCGGTAAGCCTCATCGACTGTGGCGTTCCTGTTCCATAAACCTGTTCTGCCGGATCGAGATAGATTGTACGGAGACAGAGGGAATAGAACTGGGCTGCAATGTAATTGAGCATGACGGTGGAAAGAAGCTCCGATACATTGAGCCTGGCTTTGAGAATACCAGGAATGAAACCCCAGATACCGCCACCGATTACAGCAGCAATGAGTGCAAGAGGCAGAAGCAGAGGACGGGGAACATCAGGGAATGCAAGCGCAACCCCTGTGAACGCAATCAAGCCCATGGCCATCTGGCCTTCAGCTCCGATGTTTATGATACCGGACCTGTAAGCCACGGAGATACCGAGGGCGATGATACAAAGCGGAATTGCCCTTATAAGCACCTCGGATATATGAAGCATATTGGTAAGAGGCTCAAAGACTATCGTATAGAATGTATCCGACACATCGGCACCTATCACCCAGAGGATGATGGAAGCCATGAGGATTGCAGCAATAGCAGCTATTACGATGATCGAAGCCTTGAAAGCAATGCGGAAACCCTTTGTCATTCTTCCTTCACCCCCGCCATTAATATACCGAGGCGCTCTCTCGTCGCCTCTTTCTTATCAAGGACACGCTGTATAGTCCCTTTATAGATGACAGCGATCCTGTCCGAAAGATTCATGATCTCATCAAGCTCTTCGGAGATCAGAAGAATGCCGATACCGCTTTCCCTGATCTTCAGAAGCTCGGAATGAATGAACTCAACTGCTCCCATATCAAGACCGCGGGTGGGATATACAGCGACAAGGAACTTCGGATGGCGTTCAATCTCACGAGCGAGAATAACCTTCTGTATATTGCCTCCGGAAAGCGAGCCAGCTGCTGTCTCTATTCCCGGACAGCGTACATCAAAGCGCTTTACAAGTTTCTCCGCTGTAATGTCGATTTTCTTCCCATTAACGAAGAGCGCGGAAGAGAACAGAGGAGATGCTATGTCCTTGAGAACGAAATTCTCCTTGATGGAGAAAGGCGGCACGATTCCTTCAGTATTCCTCTCCTCAGGAATATACCCCATTCCCTCATCAATGATCTCTCGAGGTGTCTTGTTCGTTATATCCTTGCCAAGGAATGAGATGCTGCCACTCTCGACCTTTCTAAGGCCGTTTATTGCTTCAGCAAGCTCCCTCTGACCATTTCCGGAAACTCCTGCAAGACCGACAATCTCACCTTCCGAGATATCGAGATTAAGACCGTTAAGCGCAGGTGTCTTCCTGTCGGACATCACAACCACGTTCTGAAGAGAGAGGACCGTCTTTCCCTTCTCTCTTCCTCCGATGTTCATAGGAAGGACAATCTCATGTCCTGTCATCTTAGCGGCAATCTCCTGAGAAGAGTAATCATTCGTATTTCCGGAGAATACGACCTTTCCATGTCTCAGGATCGTGACTTTATCCGAGAGGGCCTTCACCTCCTGAAGCTTATGGGAGATGAAGATTATTGAGAGCTCCTTTGTCATTCTGTGCAGGAGGACTATAAGCTCATCTACCTCCTGAGGCGTAAGCGCTGATGTAGGCTCATCCAGGATCAGGAACCTTGCACCAAGGCAAAGCGTCTTAACAAGCTCAACTTTCTGCTGCTCTCCTACAGAAAGCTGCCATATATATGCATCCGGATTGACTGCAAGACCATATTTCGAGGAGACTTCCTCGATACGGCGGCGCACGGCTTTCAGATCAAAATGCTTCTCACCTGCATTTCTGTATCCCAGTGCGACATTCTCCGTCACCGTCATATTCGCTACCAGCATATATGTCTGATGCACCATCCCCAGTCCATGGCGGAAAGCATCCTCTGGACCACGGAAATGAACCGGCTCGTCATTTATTACTATCTGCCCCTCATCAGGCTGGTAAAGTCCCATGAGGATATTCATAAGCGTCGTCTTTCCTGCACCGTTCTCACCTACAAGAGCGAGAACCTCCCCTTCTCCTACGCTTATAGAGATATCATCGGATGCAAGCACTCCGGGAAATGACTTTGTGATGTGCTCCATCCTCAGCGATCTGATTCTTCTGTCCATAGTATTAAAGCAAAGCAGGGCCGGAGCCCTGCTTCCAAGTCAGTAGATTACAGTGTGGAATAATCCACATCAGCCCAATCTGCAAGAGTTCCATCCGGATCTGCCTGGAAGGAAGCAATGGTCTCATTGATCTTAGCTTCAAGCTCAGGAGAGACCCAGTCAGCCTTGAGATCTGGATTGTAATCGAAAACGAATCCACCATTTGCGAAGTTCATCGGGATGCATTCGCCGCCGCGTGTTCCGGCTTCGATCTTCTCGACAAGTTCCTTGACAACAGCTGCATAGTTATAAGAAGAAGCAGCAATACACTTTGCCTTTCCTTCTTCTGTCGTAAGCTGTGCAAGATCCTGTCCAACCCACATCGCTGTCGGGGACTCTGCTGTTGCACGAAGAGCTCCGATAGCCTGCTGTGAAGAACCGGTGAGAATATCAGCACCGTTACCAAGCTGAGATGTTGCAACTTCAGAAGCCTTTACATAATCAGAGAAGGAACCTGTATGTGCCACAAGAATCTTGGCATCCGGATTCACAGACTGTACACCAAGAACAAAACCACGGTTGTAGCGTGCAGCATCTCCGGAGTCTACAGGACCGACAAGACCTATGATGTTGTCTTTTGTATCTGTACCTGCAATGATACCGTTGATGTAACCGGTCTCTTCAGATTCCGGCATGTATGTGAAGACATTCTCTGGTCCAATCTCTGAAGATGTTCCGAATGCAAATGAGACATCAGGATACTCTTCAGCCATCTCAAGTACAAAATTCTTGTACTGTGCACCGTGTGCGATGATAAGATCATAGCCCTGAGCCACATACTGGCGTGCGATTGATCCGGCATCTACAGGGAGCATCTTCTCAGAGTAGGAGTACTCAATATTCTTGTCTCCCATCTCTGCAATTGCCTGTGTGATACCATCATGCATTGACTGGCACCAGCCCTTGTCATCAATGGTATTCTCAACAATCAGAGCAATACGGAAAGTGTCATCATCCGCTGCAGTCTCACTGCCTCCCTGAGCAAAAATCATGAATGGAAGGATGAGAACAAGAGCGAGTACGAGAAGCTTTTTCATGTAGGTTTCTCCTTTTTCATTAAGTTGATTAAAGTATAGCAGAGGTTAAACCTTTGTGAAGCAACATTATGCAACATAAAAAGCCAATTTTAAGCACATTTGCATCAAAATTATCTCACAAACATTTATTTTCCTACACATTTTCCAAAATATGTCAGGAATAAGCTGGTTTTGCTGAAAACGTACCCAAAACGTATCAGTGATATCAATAAAGAGGACATGGATACTATCGTCACAAGAGAATACTTCTATCATCCACGACATGACGTCCAGCTAACTGCGAACCATAGAAATCCACAGCAAAAAGCCAGTCCTGGATCAATTATTGTATGCAGTGTAACAGCAATCCAGAGAAACCAGTTTCAGAATTCCCACTCTATCGTTCCTGATGGTTCACTTGGCGAAGAGATACAGACCTGATTGTCATTGCTTCTATCATTCTCTTCATCGTATGGTGTTTCACATCTTGGGAAATACGAACTTTGCCGCATTCATCATGCAGGACATGATTGACAGGTTTCCTTACATCACCATTTTTAAATGGATTACTCATTGGCATCGTTTTCTTTCACAAATTGAAGCGAAGCGCAAAGTTTTAAAATTTATAGCTCCATATTATAAATATTATAATATCCTTTATAATTTAATATGTAAAAATATAAATGATATAGCATTTGCAAGATTTCTAAATTATAATTTCCACAAGATGAAATTAGAAAAACTACCATTGCCTTTTACATTTGATTCCAAGCCTATCTTGAAAAGACTGATTTCAGCCCATAGGGAACTTGCTGCTCTTAATGGCCGGTGCGCCTCTATCCCTAATCAGGCTATTCTTATTCAGACATTATCACTACAAGAAGCAAAAGACAGTTCTGAGATTGAGAATATTATCACCACACATGCCGATATATTCACAACCATGGCCAATCCCGATTACAAAGAAGCAAAACCTGCAGCGAAGGAAGTCATACACTATGCTTCAGCCATTTCAAATGGGCTGAACCTATATCACAAAAACGATATCCTTACCTTGAGCATAATTGAAAATATCCAGTCAATGATAGAATTCAACAATGCTGGAATAAGAAAATTACCAGATACAAAACTTGTCAACAATCTTACAGATGAAGTCGTCTATGAACCTCCTTTGCCGAACGAGCTTCCACCATTGCTTGATAATTTCCTTCATATCTTCAATGTCGATGACGCATGGGAAATTGACCCCTTAGTAAAAATGGCAATACTGCACTATCAGTTTGAAAGCATACATCCTTTCTATGATGGAAATGGAAGAACTGGAAGGATTCTGAATGTGCTTTACCTGATCCATGAGAACCTCTTGGAATATCCGGTGCTCTATCTGTCGCGTTTTATCAACATCAACAAAAGTCTCTACTATAAATATCTGCAAGCTGTTAGAGACTGTTCCAATGAGGATGCATGGGAAGATTATTTATTGTTCATGCTTGAAGGCATAGAGAGAACATCAAAACTCACAAGCAACATTGTTCTGGGACTGAAAGAAATGATGAATGCATATAAACATGAAATACGTTCGAAGCATCCATCATTTTACAGTCAGGATCTGATTAATTCATTATTCTTTTTTCCATACACAAAGATAAATATTCTGAAAGAAAGACTGGATGTTGCCTATCTGACTGCAAGAAAGTATCTTGATTCACTCGTTGATGATGGTCTTCTTCAGAAAATAAGACTTGGACGCGACAACTATTATGTTAATATTGGAATTATGAATCTGCTTTCCAATATAGAAAGCGGGAAGCTGAAAATTGAAAGCTGACATTTATAAAAAACAGCAACCTTTTATAAGAGTTCAGAAAACTTTTATAAAAATAAGGCTTTTTTATAAACATTCTTCAAAGAACTGCAAGATCATTATATACTGGTTTTGCATCAGCGGGGCCCCGCCAGCGCTTTCCCATGCCCTGAGTTCATCTATGGAAGAGACAAAGCCGCAGAGGATATCCTTCTCCGGAAGAGTATCGATATATGGAATCTCATCTTTTCCGCATTGCTGTAGGATTATCACGGGATCGATATTGCTTGTCTCCTTCGCCTCCCCTCTGCCATAGCTGCCTTGAATGCCGAGAAAAAGAAGATTGCCATTGAAAAGGACCAGAAGGTTCTTCTTGAAAGATCCCATGAATATGCTTATGTCCATTTTTTCCTCCGGATGAATGCAAACCCCTGAAATGATATCATGAATCAGCGGCATTTCTGGAGCTTGCAAAATGATCAGATTCTCTGATGATAAGGTAGAGCTTCTTTATAATCTGATGGTAGAAGAGACAGGCGGCTCATTTGAAATCAGAGATGAGAATCTGCTTAATGCCGCATCAAATGGGATCTCCCAGACATTCGATGGAAAAGAACTATACCACGCAAAGGAAAAATAAGGAACGATGCTTGGATATTCCTTAATCGCTAATCATGCTTTTCTAGATGGTAATAAAACAAGAAAAAATTCCATATTACGGTATACAGTAATATGTGAAAAGAAAAAAATGAAACGCTAAAAAATATTGTTTCATGCAATGAAATGCTCCGGCATCGTTTTCTTGACGCCATAAGGGTATTACATTAATATTCGAATGGAAGGTGTCGCCAGCAAGACGGTGGCCTCAGATATTAAGAATAGAATCTCCGCTTACCTTTTGGCTTTTGGACGGCGGAGATTTTTTATATCCCTAATCAGGCCGAGAACCTCTTTCAAGATCCGCAGGAGCACCAGAGCAAGCTCTAATACTGCTTTCATTCTGATCTTTCACCTCCTTCCCTGCAGTGGTTTAGGGAGATTTCTCTCCCTCTACAGGATCAG
>CASEGX010000070.1 GCA_949287505.1 uncultured Spirochaetales bacterium
CCGAGAATGACTGTTTTCAGGAGCAACTACCATATGTATGTCCAGGTCATTGATGATACAGTAGGACACACATTGGTCTCTGCCTCTACCGTTGAAGCCGATCTGAGGAGCATGAAGAATACAACAGCTGATGCTGAAAAGCTTGGTGAGATTGTAGGAAAGAGGCTTCTCGAGAAGAACATCGACTCCGTAGTATTTGACCGCAACGGTTATATCTATCACGGAATCGTAAAAAGCATCGCCGACGGCGCAAGAAAAGCCGGGATTAAGTTCTAGGAGTTCGGTATGGAAAAGGGAAAAGACAGAGAAGTCAAAGACGGATGCATCGAGAAGCTTGTCAAGCTCAACCGTGTCACCAAGGTTGTCAAGGGTGGAAAGAGATTCTCATTCTCCGCACTTGTTGTCGTTGGCTATGGTGATGGCAGAGTAGGATATGGCTTCGGAAAGGCAAATGATGTTTCCGATGCAATAAGAAAGGCAACAGATAAGGCTAAGGCACATCTGATCACAGTTCCTCTCAGAGGATCAACGATTCCTCATGATATTGTCGGCAATTATAAGAGCGCTTCCGTTCTTCTTAAGCCGGCTGTTCCTGGAACAGGTGTTAAGGCAGGTGGTGCTGTCCGTCTTGTCTGCGATGCAGCAGGTATCAGAGACGTACTTTCCAAGTCTCTCGGTTCCAGAAACGGAATCAACACTGTCAAGGCAGCATTCGATGCTCTCGAGCATATGTATGATGCAGCAGCAGTGGCAAAGGGCAGGGGTAAGACTCTGAAGGAAATGTGGAGTTAATCATGGCAAAGCAGATCAAGATAACACTCGTTAAGGGGCTTGCAGGTACCCTTCCTGTGCAGAGAAGGACCATCAAGGCCCTTGGGCTTGGGAAGATTTCCAGCTCCGTCATTCGCGATGCGAACCCTGTCAATCTCGGCATGGTCCGCACGGTCTCACACCTTGTTAAGGTCGAGGAGGTTCTGTAATGGCACAGATTGTAAAGCCAGCGGGTGCAACAACTCGCAAAACCATAGTAGGTCGCGGCAATGGCTCCGGAATCGGACGCTCTTGCGGACGTGGCCATGACGGGCAGAACAGCCGTTCCGGCGGTGGAGTCCGCCTCGGATTCGAGGGTGGACAGATGCCTCTCTACAGGCGTATTGCAAGCCGCGGTTTCTCTAACTATCCATTCAAGGAAGAGAGACAGGCTATCTCTGTAGCTACGCTTGACAGAGTTTACTCCGATGGTGAGACAGTCTCTGATGAGACACTCCGCCAGAAGGGACTTCTTAAGGGGAGGATGGCAGCTAAAATCCTTGCTGATGGCGAGGTGACAAAGAAGCTTGTCATCGATGGGGTTAAGATCTCCGGTTCTGCATCTGAGAAAATCAAGGCTGCTGGCGGAGAGGTCAGATAAAAGAGAAGGGACACAATGGCAAACACTCTGGTAGATATGTTCAGAATGAAGGATATCAGGAAGAAGATCCTCTTCACTTTCGGCATCCTTGCGGTGACGAGAATAGGAGCGGCTCTTCCTATTCCTGGTGTTAACCCGGGAGCTGTTCTCAGCTACTTCGAGGCTAACTCAAACTCCTTCACAGAATACCTGAACTTTTTCTCCGGCGGTGCCTTCGCGAATTTCTCTATTTTCATGCTCGGGGTAATGCCATACATCAGCACTCAGATTATCATGCAGCTGCTGATGCTGGTTATCCCGTCACTGAAGAAGCTTGCGCAGGATCCGCAGGGGTCTAAGAAGGTCCAGCAGTATACACGCTATGCAACAATCTTCGTAGCAGCTATCCAGTCACTTGCAGCATCAATGTATGCACGTGGCATTCCTGGAGCGCTTGCTATCGGACCGGTAGCATTCACGATTGTATCAATCATCACCGTAACCGCAGGTTCAATGCTCATGGTATGGCTTGGTGAGAGGATTACAGCAAACGGAATCGGAAACGGTATCTCGCTCATGATTTTCGCAGGTATCGTCGCACGTATTCCTTCTGCTTCCTATACAATGGTGAGAAGCGTTGCTAGTGGACTTCTCAATCCGGTGTCAATCATCGTTGTCATCGTTATGTTCTTCTTCGTCGTTGCTCTTGTTGTTTACGAGGAGAAGGGACAGAGGAAGATTCCGGTGCAGTATTCACGCCGTGTCGTAGGAAGAAGAATGTATGGTTCTCAGGGATCATTCATCCCATTCAAGGTGAACCCATCGGGAGTTATTCCTGTCATCTTCGCTTCTACACTGCTTTCGTTCCCGCTTCAGCTTGGATACAACTCCAACATCGGCTGGCTCAGGGCAGTTGCAGATTTCCTCAATCCGCAGGGCGCACCGTATCTTATTATCTATACGCTTCTGATCATCGCTTTTGCGTTCTTCTATACGCAGGTTACGCTTAATCCGATTGAGATGGCAAAGAACATCAGAGATAACGGCGGATCCATTCCTGGTGTAAGGAATGAGAAGCTCGAGGAATACCTTACGAAGGTGCTTAACCGCATTATCCTTCCAGGTGCAATATTCCTTGCTTTCATCGCTTTGATCCCAACACTTATTCAGATGTTCTTCTCATTCCCTTCGAATGTTGCTATGCTGTTCGGCGGTACATCGCTTATCATCCTTGTCGGTGTTGACCTCGAGACGATGAGACAGCTTGATGGACTGATGAAGATGCATCACCATGACGGCTTCGTAGATGCAAGGAAGCGCAGACTTAAGAAATTCTGATAGGAGTTCGAGAAATGAAAGTCAGAGCTAGTGTAAAACCAATTTGCGACAAGTGCAAAGTTATAAGACGTGCCGGAGTTGTACGCATCATCTGCGAGAACCCGAAGCACAAGCAGAGACAGAAATAACAGGAGGCCGTGAATGGCGCGTATAGCAGGTGTTGACCTGCCCAACAAGGCAGTGAAGATCGCACTGACATATATCTACGGAATCGGCAGGGTTTCCGCAATGCAGATCTGTCAGAAGACGAATATTGACCCAGATGTCAGGATCAACTCCCTCTCCAACGATGATCTTGCCCTTCTCAGGAAGGTCATCGAAGAGGAGTATAAGATCGAAGGACATCTCCGCACTGAGGTTGCCCTCAACATCAAGAGACTGATGGACATCGGTTGCTACAGGGGACTCAGGCATAGAAAGGGACTTCCTGTAAGAGGACAGAGGACAAAGACCAATGCCAGAACCAGGAAGGGCAAGAAGAAGACCGTTGCCAACAAGAAGAAGTAAGGGCAGGTGAGAAGAAATGGCTAATGTAAAGAAGACTAAGAAGACCGTACTCGAAGGAAATGTCTACATTCAGGCAACCTTCAACAACACGATCATCACAGTAACTGATCTTGCCGGTAATGCTGTATCCTGGGCATCCGCTGGTATGCTCGGATTCCGCGGGGCCAAGAAGTCCACACCGTATGCTGCTCAGACAACATGTGAGACAGCTGCAAAGAAAGCTATGGATTTCGGCCTGAGGGAAGTCAATGTATTCGTGAAGGGACCGGGAGTTGGCCGTGAGAGTGCTATCAGAACACTTGGTGTCCTCGGACTCAAGGTTCGCTCTATCAGGGACGTTACCCCGATTCCACACAATGGATGCAGGCCACGCAAGACACGCCGTGTCTGATTGATTCCGGCTCTCAGAGCTGCATAATAAGGAGTAATAATGGCTAGAAAAAATCTTCTCAAGGGATTTAAAAGACCTTCGGGAATCATCTCTGATCATACTGTCTCGACAGCTGACTACGGCAAGTTCGTTGCTTATCCTTTCGAGAGAGGTTTCGGAACAACGGTAGGAAATACTCTGCGCCGTGTGCTTCTTTCCTCAATCCAGGGTTACGCAGTGACGGCCATCCGCTTTACGACATTCGGCAACAGCGATTCTCGTGAGGCTCACATGGTCACATCCGAGTTCGAACCGCTGAGAGGTGTGAAGGAAGATATCAGTGATATCATAGCGGCCATTAAGAAACTGCAGATCTCCATGCCTGACGATTCAGAAGGCACAGTGCTCACCATCCCCTGCAAGGGACCTGGTGTCATTACCGGAAAGGATTTTGAGCGTGATCAGGTGACAGTAACGAATCCTGATCTTCCAATCTTCACGATGATGGACGACTGTGATCTTGAAATGGAGGTACAGATTGATCTTGGAAGAGGCTATGTTCCTTCTGAGCTCAATGAGAAGTATTCCGAGGAGCCAGGCACAATAGCTATTGATGCATTCTTCTCTCCGGTCAAGAGAGTCCTTTACTCAATTGAACCGACAAGAGTTGGACAGAGAAATGATTACGAAAAGCTCACTCTTGAGATCTATACCGACGGAACAATCACGCCGGAGAATGCTCTCGGAGAGGCTGCAAAGATCGTAAAGGAGCACTTCACGATCTTCATCAATTTCGATGAGGGCCAGGTTTGCACCACAGAAGAGATTGATGAGGAAGAGGAGAGAATCAGGAAGCTTCTTGATACTCCTGTTGAGGAGCTCGAGCTTACAGTACGTTCCTCAAACTGTCTCAAGAATGCAGGAATCAAGACTATCGGAGATCTTGCGAGAAAGACTGAGGATGAGATTGCTAAGACAAGGAACTTCGGCAAGAAGTCACTTTCTGAGATCAAGGATAAGCTCAGAGAGTGGGGCCTTACACTTGGCATGACCGACTTCAGTGTATTAAAGACGTCTATCAAAGTTCCAGAGAACAAGGAAGTAGAGAACAATGAAGCATAGGATCGGATTCAATGCGCTTTCGCGCAAATCCAGCGAACGCAAGGCGCTTAAGCGCAACATGGTTACTTCCCTCTTCAGATATGAGAGGATTGAGACCACAAAGGCAAAGGCTCTTGAAGTTAGAAGGATGGCAGAGAAGATGATCACAAGGGCTAAGGTTGATTCAGTTCACAACCGCCGTATGATTGCCCGTGATGTCTATGATGAAGCTGTCGTAAACAAACTCTTCAAGGAGATCGCACCACTCTTTGCAGACAGAAATGGCGGATATACAAGAATTCTCAAGACTGGAAACAGACTCGGAGATGCTGCAGAGATGGTTATCCTCGAACTCGTCGAGAAGACAAAGAAAGAGGAAAAGGCCGCCGACAAGAAGGCTGACAAGAAAGCCAAGAAGGCAGATAACGCCTGACACATTCCCAGGACTGGGGAAGACAAGACAGACCGTAGTGTCTGAAGCCGTCACGTAGTGTGACGGTTTTTCTTTGTCTTGTGCTTTTGTATTCCCGTTTGCAGGTCTTTTCTTGGAATTCCGGGCTTTGTGTTGAACTTTTTCCAGTGTCTGAAGCCACATGATTGTATATGTTCTGTGTGTTCAGTCCATCATTCGGGCCATTATCTGACTGAGATTATTGACACCTGTATGTTATGTTGAGATAATCATAATATTAATGATTCATGAGGAGGACTAATCAATGTCTATTATTGTTTCCCTC
>CASEGX010000071.1 GCA_949287505.1 uncultured Spirochaetales bacterium
TTCTCCGATTGTTTTGTTCTTTGCCTTCCTTGTCTTCTCGTCCATGACTTATTATACCATATAATTCCTTATACAGAAATGGATTTCCCTGGCTTTGACCATCTTCCAGCCGTATCATGTCAGAAGTACAGTCCCTGATTCATCTCCACCTTATGCCAAGCATTGAAGGTAGAGCCTTCTCAGGGAATTTGGGTAAAATGAAAATTAATTCATGAGCATATATAATCTTACGAAAATAGGATTTACCATTGAAAAAAGGAAATGATGGAAATACTATATGCCTAACTACGGAGGTTCAAATGAATTACAATCATAAGCGACCATCAATCGGGGGGGGTGTAAGCTAGTCCTCCTGTTCATTTTCCTAACATTGTTCCTACCATCATGCCGGATTGTCACACTCAATCCAGAGGACATGTTTCCACCAAGGGAGGAACATGTAGAATACGCTGTCGAATTCCTGAAAAGCTCTCAGGATCATTACCCTGATAATGCCGAACTGCCACCTCTCAGAGAGGTCAAGGAAAGCACTATAATCGAAAAACCTGAAGACCCCGCTGTCGATGGCTGGATTTTCATAGGATGGAGTTCTGACAGCGATGCCTATATACCTTTTGACTTCACTACACCGATAACAGGAAATACATATATTTACGCTTTCTTCGCTGAACAGAATAAAGAGATTACAGAAGATGAGTCATTGCCAGCAGGAACGAAAGCTATAATCGATGAAGAGACAAAAGGATATATACTTGATTCATCTAAAGGAGAAAAACCTTCAGGAAACATTAATATTCCTGAATACATCAATGGAGTCCCTGTCACAGCAGTTGCGGATTCCGCTTTCTGGAATAACACTACGATAACTTCTGTAACATTCCCCAAGACAATCAAGGAGATCGGAAGCATGGCCTTCTGTGGTTGTACAGGACTGACAGAGGTTACTGTTCCTGGAAATATAGAAATCATAGAAGCCAGCGCCTTTGAAGGTTGCAGTCTTGAAACTGTCACATTGCAGGAAGGTATAAAGGAAATCAGAGGAAGCGCATTTAAAAACAACACTGCTATCAAAACAATTCTGCTTCCATCTTCGTTAACTACTATTGGCAATGGAGCGTTTCAAGGTTGTTCTGCCCTGACTGAACTGACAATTCCAGATAACGTTACAGGGAAAATAGAGCGGGAAACATTCAATGGCTGCTCAGCACTTAAAACGCTCACAATTGGAAAAGGAATAACTGGAATTGATGTAGATTCGATGGATGGGGTCACCCTCGATGAGCTGATTCTTCCGGAAAACTGCACCGACCTTTCTACGAACAAATCATATAAAAGCAAACCTTTCTTTGGCACGGAAATCGGCACACTGACAATCAATTCCCCGAATATTACTGCTGGAGATTATTTCCTTGAAAACGGCAACCATTTATCAGGAATCGGAGAAGTAGTATTTGCAGGATATGATGCCCCTGATTTCGGAACAGCTCCTGATGGCTGGGGGGAAGATTGGAACATCGTCAACTCAAGCTCTGACATATATAGAAGACCTTATTCCGGAACTATCACATGGAAGGATTCGAAATGGATTTATGAAGATGTCAGTCTGGAAAAAACCGATGGTGATATGGAGCTAAAAAACGCTGAAGGCGATGCTACTATGGGGGCTAAGGTCATCATTTTACAGGCGGACAGCATGAATACCCATTCTCTCTCTGCTTCATATGCAAGCAGCATGGAAACAGCTGGTGACTGGATGCTCTGGACGGCAATCCAGCAGGAGAATGCGACTTCAAGAAATCTTACATTCTCAATGGATTACATTGTTGAACTCTCAGACGGAAATGAGGTTGCACTAGGATTAGAATGCAAGAATAACCAGCTTGTTTTCAGATACCGTTATGGAGAAAACAGCGAAACCTGGACTGGAACTGATATCAGCTGGGAAAAAACAAGTGATATCGAAGGAATCGAAATCCTAAGCAATGATGGAATCATCACATTCAGGTTCAATGACCAGACAATCGGTACTGTGAATACAGGAACAACTCCAGTCTCAGTAGAGAACGTGAGAATTGAACTTGAAAGCTCCTCGTTTATCACTTTTGCTTGTGCTGCACCAATTCTGATATATTCCACACCATTACAGTGATACAATAGTATTGGTTTATGGGGAATCCGGTAATTTCTGGATTCCCTTTTTTCACTATCGATTAAATCTCATTATTTACGGATGGATCTCTATATGTTTCGGTTCCATTCCGTCCATAGTGCACCTACTGAATTCCTGCAGATGTTATAACAGATTGTAAATGCTTTCCGTTCACTTCTGTCAAAAAGGATTTCGCTACCTCCAATCAGATTCATGTACAAGCTATTATTCAAAAGATATGCAAGGAATGGAGAATTCAAAACATAGAACACGAGATAGGATACCAGGCATAACGATTCCACTGTTCATATCAATGCAGGGTAGAACCGGTACTACAGCTCTATATCATACTCCTGTATCTTGCTGATAAGCGTACGTCTGGAGATTCCGAGTTCCTTCGCAGCCTTTGTTCTGTTTCCTTCCCAGCGCTGGAGGGAATTGACTATTGCGTTCTTCTCTGCATCCCGCAGTGTATAGCATGGGCTGGAAGACTCCCTGTTCTGTACATGATGCACTCCAGATGTCCTCAGATCCAGATCATCTGCATCGATTGTGTCAGAGTCTGCAAATATAATCGCACGCTCTATGATATTCTCAAGTTCCCTGACATTGCCATAAAAACTATGGTTTTTCAGAGCTTCAAGCGCCTCTGGGGTGAATCCTGTCACCTTTACACCCATTTCCTTGCTGTATCTTGATATTATATATGCAGCAAGGACCGGTATGTCACTGCGGCGTTCCCGCAGAGGTGGAAGCTGTATTCTCACAACATTAAGGCGATAGAAAAGATCCTCTCTGAAAGCTCCGTCAACAACCTGTTTCTCAAGGTTCTTGTTTGTTGCAGCAATAATCCTTGCATTGATGGGAATCGGCTCAGTTCCTCCAAGTCGGGTTATGCGGCGCTCCTGCAATACCCTGAGTATCTTCACCTGAAGAGGAAGTGGCATATCCCCGATCTCATCAAGAAACAGGGTGCCGCCTGATGCAAGTTCAAAGAGCCCCATCTTACGCTGGACTGCACCCGTGAAGGCACCTTTTTCATAGCCGAAAAGCTCTGACTCCAGAAGGTTCTCTGGCACTCCTCCGATATTGATTGCCACAAACGGTCCGCTTGAAAGTCTGGACTGCCTGTGAATCTCCCTCGCAACGACCTCTTTTCCAGTTCCGGATTCGCCTGTTATCAGGACAGTCGCAGGAGACGGCGCTATCTTTGCTATCACATGCTTGATTGCAACCATGTCAGGGCTCTCTCCTATCAGCCCGCTCTCATCCGGCCGCTCCTGCTCTGCAATACGCCTCAGCCCCGTAGCCTCGACAAGGCTTTTCAGCCTTATGACAACCTCCTCAGGATCAAAAGGCTTCACGATATAGTCCTGTGCTCCCTGCTTGAGAGCTTCAACGGCATCCGATATATCCCCGTGGGCACTGATCATTATCACAGGAGTGCGGAAACCTTCCCCTCTCATCCAGCGTATGACATCAAGCCCGCTCATACCCGGCATCCGCAGATCCATGAGGACGGCATCGTATGGATTCTCCCGCAAAAGCCTTTTTGCAGAAAGCCCGTTCTCTGCTGTATCGGAATCCAGCCCTTCCATCGCAAGAAATCGCTTCATCAGATTCCTGATATTCTCTTCATCATCACATATTAAAATCCGCATATGATCCCTTTATTTCTCCGCACGGTATACCGGTATAACGGCTTCTGCTACGGTTCCACCGCCTTCACGCGGAGTAAGACTGAGTTTCCCTCCTGCCGCACTCAGAAACTGAGAGCAGATTGAAAGCCCGATTCCTGATCCGTAAATCTTTGTCGTAAAAAACGGATCGAATATCCTCTTCTGGTCCTCATTCTTTATACCACATCCTCTGTCCCTGATATAAATATGGAAAAACCTGCTGCCCTCTTTCACAATCTCCGCCTCGACATCGACTTTCATACCATCACAGGCCTCAATGGCATTCTTCATGAGGTTTTCCAGAACAGATCTCAGTTTCTCCTTATCAAAGAAGACAAAGGCCTCTTTCAGTTCCGTCTCCTTCATCACAACACCGCCATGAAAGATAGGAATGAGTGAATTGATCTCTGTTATCAGGTCCAGCTTCTCCGGCTGTCCCAGAGGATTGCGAAGAAACTCAGATACCCTGTTCGTCAGTTTTCTCAGCCTTTCCGCTTCCTGATCGATGATCATCACATCTGGCAGGACCTCAGGACGCACTTCTCTTTTCAGTATGGCAAGCTGGATGGTGATTGCAGAAAGAGGATTCTTAATCTCATGGGTAAGCGTTCTGGCAGCCTGCCCGAGGCTTATAAGATTCTCCTGCTTTCTTATGGACTCCCTGATGCGTCTGTTATCATGGAGTATCTTCATTATGAGAGCATAGATGATCACGACAACGACAATGCAGCAACCCGATACAACACGAGCAAGGGCTATCTGTTCAAGGAATTCAGAAGCATCGAATGAGAGATAGATTATATCAGGAAGCTCAAGAGGATTGCCTTCCCTTCTGAAAAGATTCTCAAGATCGAATGTCATCGACTCGGCATAACGCAGACATTCTATTACCCCGGTTTCGGAATCCAGTGAAATCATCGTGTCATAGATACTCGATGATGAATCAAAGACGGAAAACGGCAGGATACGGTATGCCTCTCCCCAGGTGAAGATCGGATTACCCGTATGGGTATAATAACCGAAACCGAGCACATTGCGGTCCTGCATTGTCACAGGCACACTCTCATCACCACGCTGCAGTGCGACAAGGACCTCACTGAAAGCCCTTTCCACCGCATTCTCAAGCCTCAGGCTCTCCGATGATACAACAAGAGATGTCATGAAAGCGAGAAAGACAAGGAAGATAATAAATGGCAGTGTCACTGCAACTGTAGTAATCAGCGCCTCTTTCTTCTCCGGCGACAGATGCCGTTTTACAATCTTTCCCATGTAAGGAATTATATCCCATTCTGTCAATCAAGTCTTGTCTTCACAGATACTACACATTTCATCACGTGCCTCTTGGGGATAACGATAGTACATTAAATACATTGAAGGTAAATTATGGAAAACGAAAAAAAGGACATGATGCTCGAAACATCAGACGGAAAACACAGAAAGAGCGGGGAAGAACCCGGTCTCCACACAGGTGATGGCAATAAGAATACCCGAAAGAAATTCACCTTCTCCATCTGGTATTTCATCATCGCATTCATATTGATAATAATCCTGAACAATATGTTCTTCTCGCACAACCTGAATGAAGCGATAAGCATCGATTACAGTCAGTTCAAGGAATATGTGGAGAATGGCACGATTGTACAGGTGGCTTTTGACGGTGATCAGTACATAGGCTATGGAGTGACAAAGCAGGAGGCTCTGAAAACGCTTCAGGAGATTGCCTCGACAAAGCACATACCGGACTCAATCGACACTTCATCCATAATCGCATATCAGACATACAAAATCGATGATCCGTCATTCGTCTCGCTTCTTGATTCCAAGGGTGTTGAATACTACGCAACGGAACCTGCAGAGCCTTCGGTATTCAGCTACCTTGTATCGATGCTGCTCCCTATAATCATCTTTTTCGTATTCTATGCCTGGCTTTCCAAGAGAATGGCAGGCGGTGCCCAGGGAGTGATGTCATTCAATCAGAACAAGAGCAAGCTTGTTGCCGAGAATGATACAGGTGTCAGATTCGATGACGTTGCGGGAGAGGATGAGGCGAAGGCAGAGCTTGTGGAGGTCGTGGATTTCCTCAAGAATCCGCAGAAATATACGGAGATGGGTGCACATATTCCGAAGGGTGTACTGCTCGTGGGTCCTCCGGGAACCGGAAAGACACTCCTTGCAAAGGCTGTAGCAGGAGAAGCAGGTGTACCATTCTTCCGCATGAGCGGTGCGGACTTCGTAGAGATGTTCGTCGGTGTCGGTGCTGCGCGTGTAAGGGATCTTTTTAAGCAGGCAAAGGAAAAAAGCCCTTGTATCATATTCATAGATGAAATCGATGCAATCGGACGGAAGCGCTCTGATGCATCAATTGGCGGGAATGATGAGAGAGAGCAGACGCTCAATCAGCTTCTTGTCGAGATGGATGGCTTTGACTCCCGTACCGGTGTCATAATACTCGGCGCTACAAACCGTGCTGAGGTCCTCGACCCTGCACTCCTCCGCCCTGGCCGCTTTGACAGGCAGGTCCTTGTTGACAAGCCGGATCTCGGAGGAAGGGAAGCAATTCTCAGAATACACACCAAGAACATGAAGCTTGACAGCAAAGTGGACCTGAGGAAGATTGCGCAGGGATCGGCAGGCCTTGCAGGTGCAGATCTTGCGAACATAGCCAATGAGGCAGCCCTGCAGGCTGTACGCAAAAGGCACAGTGCGGTGACGCAGGAGGATTTTGAGGAGGCCATAGAGAAATCCATAGCAGGACTTGAAAGAAAGAGCCGTGTGCTTGATGAAAAGGAAAGGACGAGGGTTGCATACCATGAGACAGGACACGCACTGACGGCTTTCCTTACCCCAGGCTCTTCTCCGGTCACCAAGATCTCGATAATACCACGCGGCTATGGTGCTCTTGGCTATACGCTTCAGTATCCGACAGAAGACAGGTTCCTGCTTTCAGAGTCTGAGCTTCTGGGTTCTGTAGACGTGATGCTCGGAGGAAGAGCCGCGGAAGAAGTCTGCTTCGGTGATATCTCAACAGGTGCAAGCAATGATATATCCCGTGCTTCCGACACGGTGCGTCAGATGATCACAGAATACGGAATGTCGGAGAAATTCAGGAACATGACACTGCCGAAGACGAATTCAGGCATCGACGGTGTTGCCGGTTCCAGGGAATACTCTGAAGCGACACAGGAATATATTGACAACGAAACGGAGCGCATGCTGGCTGCACGCTACAGCATCGTTCTCGACAATCTGAAGAAAAACAAGACAGCCCTGGAGGAAATCGCAAAGGCTCTTCTTGATAAAGAAGTTCTGGAAGGCGACGAATTTGAGGCACTTGCAAAACAGTTTACTGTCAAATAAGCTACAGCTATGATTTCCAGAGCTATAGAAGACAGTGAGCTTAAAGAACATATCACCTCTCTTCCGCCAGATGGAAGGGAGGTTTTTCTCATCGCAGATGACACAGTAAGGATGTCTGTGATCTCTGCAACAACGATGGTCAACCAGATGAGAGCGAATCACCGGACCGGATTATTAGAGACCTATGTCCTCGGGCAGGGGTATATTGCAGGTGCGCTCCTCTCATCAACCGTGAAGGGAAAAGACCGCGTACAGCTTGATATCGAATGCGGAGGCCCTATCAAGGGAATGGCAATTGAAGCCTGGGCCTCAGGCGCGGTAAGAGGATATCTCAGAAACAACCCGATTCCGCTTACAAAACCGCTCGAGAGCCTCGACACATCAATGCTGTACGGACCGGGGTTTCTTACAGTCACAAAGATACTGGAAGGCAGCAAGACACCGTTCTCCGGCCAGATAATGCTGGAAAATGGCAATCTCGCGAAAGACCTGGCACTATATTTCCAGGAATCGGAGCAGACACCATCACTTTTCTATCTGTCGATAAAATTCGACAAAAATGGCAGGGTGTGGGGAGCCGGAGGATTATTCCTTCAGGCACTTCCGGGCTGCAGCGATGAGACACTAAGCAGCCTGCAGGAGAAAGCTTCCCATCTCTCTCCGCTGGGCGATGCTCTTGCAGATGGCATGAGTGCAGAAGAATACGGAGAGAAGGAATTCCAGGACTTCACGCCAAGGCACGCTGCACATATACCTACAGGTTTCTCATGCCCCTGCTCAAAGGAGCATTTCGAGAATTATCTTAAATCCCTTCCCGAAACGGAGAAGAAGGGCATACTCGAGGGTGTATTCCCTCTTACTCTTGAATGCTTCAATTGCGGAACTGACTATTCATTCACAAAAACAGAGACGGAGAATCTATTCAGGGAGGATCTATGATATTCTTCGCAGCATGCGCAGCTAATCAGGGAGATCTTGTAGCCGAAGAGGCAAGAAAAGCAGGATCGGAAGATGTAAGACAGACACAGTCAGGCGTTGAATTTGAAGGCTCTTGGGAAACAGGAATGAGATTCTGTCTATATTCTCGTGTTGCCTCAAGGCTTCTTATGGCGCTTTATATTGATGAAGACACGGAAGATGATGAAGAACTATATGAATCCACTGCTTCTCTTCCGTGGGAAGACTGGATCACGCCGGATAAGACGATGAAAGTCACATGCACGACTCAGAGCTGCAGCTGGATACGTAACAATCACTATGCAGCCCTTCGTGTCAAGGACGGCATCTGCGACCACCTGAAAGAGAAGTTTGACGGTACCCGCCCTGATATAAACACAGAGAATCCTGACGTTGAATTCCACGTCCATGTTCATGGGAATGTCGTGAAATGGTATGCAGACTTCTCAGGAGAGGCCCTGCATCAGCGCGGATACAGGGATGAGCAGACGGATGCGGTCCTCAAGGAGCATCTTGCAGCAGCACTGATCTCCAGAAGCGAATGGAAACGCACTGTCAATGATGGAAATCCTGGAATATTCATGGATCCGTTCTGCGGTTCAGGAACAGTTGCCATTGAAGCAGCTCTCATGGCTTCTGACACTGCACCTGGCCTCATAAGGAAAAGACCATATGCATTCCAGTCGCTCCCTGGATACGATGAGAATCTCTGGGCATCGCTGAAAGAGGAAGCAGAGAAGCGCAGAGAGAAGGCAATTGATGAGAGAGACATAAGAATCTACGCCTCAGACATCTCCGGACGCGCTGTGAAAATTGCAAAGGAAGCGGCAGCGAGAGCCGGTGTCAGTGAGCTTATCCAGTTCAGGGAAAAGGACTTCACATCATTCACGGCAGCCGATGTTCCAGGGGAGACTGGGTTCATCGTCACAGATCCTCCATATGGCGAGAGGATGCGCGTAGAGGATATCGACAGGCTCTATACGAGAATCGGAGAAGTGCTCCAGACATATTTCAAAGGATGGAGAGCCACAATTCTCACAGGCTCCAGCGATCTTCTGACGAATATAGACATGAAGCCGGACAGGACGAATTCCCTTTACAATGGCGGAATACTCTGTCAGGCAGCGCACTACATCATCTTCACGGATGCAGAGAAAGAGGCCCTGATAGAGAAGGCAAAGGAGAAAAAGCGCATAAGACTCTCCACCCCGCTTTCCGAAGGTGCTGATATCGTTTACCGCAAGATACTCAGGAATCTTGAGAAGCTTAAGCCGGAGATGGAAAAGGAAGGCGTCACATGCTACCGTATCTATGATGCGGACATTCCTGAATATGCCGTAGCCATTGACCTGTATGAAGGCAAATGGATAAATCTCTCTGAATATGCTGCTCCGGATTACATTGACAGGGAAAAAGCAGAGGAAAGACTCAATGAAGCCATCCTTGCAACGGAGAGAGCAACCGGAATCGATCTTGAGAACATCTTCGTGAAGGAAAGACGCAGTCAGAAAGGTGCGGCGCAGTATAACCGCCTTGCGACCTCAAACAGATTCAATATTGTCAAGGAGAATGGTCTCAGACTGCTTGTGAATTTCCAGGATTACCTCGACACAGGCATATTCCTTGATCACAGACCGGTGAGGAAGATGATACAGAGCATGGCAGAGGGAAAACGCTTTCTAAACCTGTTCTGCTACACGGGAACAGCTACACTTAACGCCATCAAGGGCGGTGCTGTCTCAACTGTTTCGGTGGATGCTTCATCGACATATCTGGACTGGGCAATAGAGAATCTGAAGATCAACGGCTACCCTACCGACATCGAGAATTTCTTCTATCGCGATGATGCCATAGACTGGCTATGGGAGACATATGACAGATATGACCTTATATTCTGCGATCCTCCGACATTCTCCAACAGCAAGGACAGAAGGACATTCGATGTGCAAAGGGATCACTGGAAACTGATAAGGGCCGCAGCAATGCATCTGGCACCTGGCGGTATTCTGATCTTCAGTACCAATTTCCGGAGATTCAGAATGGATGAGAGAATCCTTGAGGATTTCTCCGTTGAGGATATAACGGAGGAAACAATCGGAAAGGATTTTGAGAATGACAAGAACATCCACAAATGCTATCTGATCAGGAACAAGGTCAAGGTAAGCCTTCCGAAGAAGAAGACATACAGACCCAGATAATTGGAAATCCCGTCGGAATCTGAGACTTTTTACAGCTTCCGGCGGGACTCATTCCATTTTCCGATGATTACTGATCCTCTTCCGAGACAGGCATGACAATCTCTTCAAGCACATCAATCAATGCCTGGTAATCTCCATCAAGGGCTGCTACATTGGCCTCGAGGAAATGGTCCGGGTCAGAACTACCCCAGCCTATGACATATCCTGCATTCCTTGCGATCGTATTGAAGAAGAGACGCGTGGAACGTCCGTTGCCATCCAGAAATGGATGCAATGCCTCCACTTCCCCCATGTAATACGCAAGTTCATTAACAAAATCATCGACATCGCTTATACCCATCAGATATCTGCTCTGACGGAGATTGTCGAAAAGCTTCTCTGCCGATGACATGATATATTCCGGCTGACAGTACTCCCTGTGCTTCTTCGATGATGAGGTGCGAATCATTCCGGCAGATGGATAGATATCTCCGAAGAGATGCGAGTGTATTGCTACAAGATGATCAAAATTGAAGGGCATGGAAAGGGGCTTTGCAAGAAGCTCCGCAGTCCTGTATGAGGAAATCCTCTTATCGACACGCCTCAGCAGCGGCTTGTCCTTGATGCCAAAGTAATTAACAAGACACCTTGTATCAGGATAATAAGACAGCTCATCCTCATCGCCTTTGTAGAGAGAAGAATCGAGCTTCTCCTGACGGATATAATCAGCAATAGCCTTTTCGGCCTTCAAATCGCCTTTCAGGATATCGCTAAACTGCTTGGCAAGTTCTTCACCATATTCCTCACCATCTGCTTCAACGGTGAATTTAAGATAATCGAGGCTGCTATAGAGCCAGTCGGTTTTCATAAGAGCGTTTTTCCTCTTTCCTTTTTCATCTGGATAATACCTAATTCATAATACGGGGTCAATGAATGCTTAACATAAGAGACGGAAACAGGGCTGGATTGCCAGCCCTGTGACCGCCTGAATCATGATCAGAATGAGAATCCCATGATGATATCCGCAGAACCGATATGCTTCTCGGATGTTACCATGTAGCGGTAATTCACCTCCGCACCGATTGAGAAGAGATCGCTTGTCCTGAATCTGATTCCGGCTGTTGCAGAAGCAAACCAGTCCAGAGAGAATCTCACAGGTCCGATATCGATTGTATCGAGAGTGAGATACTCGCCGATGAAAGGTGCATCGTAAGGATTTCCAACAGCTATACCGGCACCGCCTCCGATGTAGATATCCGCACATCCTGCATAGAAATCCATCATCAGCTTGAGATCCATGGAAACCATCTCGCCGTATACGAAGATATTGAAGTAATCAAGTACATTCTCAAGATCCCACTTGCCAGTATCCTTCGGGAAGAAACTGAGTGTGATATCCGATCTGAGTCCGAGACCGAAATGATCTCCACCGGATATGATATTCGAGAAATCGAAGCCGAGACCGAGATTTGCGAAGATCACATCATCGAACTTGAAGGAGCTGTCAAATGAGGATAGCACTCCGGCACGAAGAAGAAGTGAGAACTCGAAAGCCGACTCATCTTCTTCTGCTGGCATCACAGACTCAGAAGGAATGACTGGAATGACCGGTACTGCAGGCTCAGGAGGAGTTATATAGGCAATGAGATCTGCAACAAGCTTATCAAGCTCTGCGGCAACAGTCTCCTTCGAATACTCCTCAGGATATGTCACCGTCACCTCTCCTTCCTCACCGAAGGCATATACAACGCCGAGTGCTGCAAGGCCGTACTTCTCATTCTCAACAGCGAAGAAAGTGCTCACCTCATCATCGGTTACGAATGCAGGATACTCGAGAAGTGTTGCACCTGTGTCGATAGTCGCGGTGAGTGTATAGCCTGCGTGTTCATATACTCTGATGATCGGAAGGATTGCAAGAAGGTCATCAACGAGCTTGTCAAGCTCTGCTGCAACTGTTTCCTTCGCATACTCCTCTGGATACGTTACCGTCACCTCTCCATCCTCTCCGAATGCATATGCAACGCCGAGAGCTGCAAGACCATATTTCTCATTCTCTGCTGCGAAGAAAGTGTTCACCTCATCATCGGTAATGAATGCAGGATACTCGAGAAGCGTTGCACCGGTATCAATCGTTGCCATGAGGGCGTAATCACCATACTCATATGTCCTGACAATCGGTGCATCGGCTACCGGTTCTGGAATGATGACTGGAACCGGTTCCGGCTCAGCGACAGGTGTTGTGAGGTATGCAATGAGATCTGCAACAAGCTTATCAAGCTCCGCAGCTACCGTCTCCTTCGAATACTTCTCCGGATACGTCACCGTCACCTCTCCATCCTCTCCGAATGCATATGCAACGCCAAAGTCTGCAAGGCCATACTTCTCATTCTCCACAGCGAAGAATGCATTCACATCATCATCGGTTACGAATGCAGGATACTCGAGAAGTGTTGCACCGGTATCAATCGTTGCAGTGAGTGTATATCCGCCGTACTCATATGTCTTCACAACAGGCGGCTCTGGAATTACAACAGGTTCCGGTTCTGGAACAGGTTCTGGTTCTAGAGCAGGAACAGGTGTTGTGATATATGCAATGAGATCTGCAACAAGCTTATCAAGCTCTGCGGCAACAGTCTCCTTCGAATACTCCTCCGGATACGTTACTGTCACTTCTCCATCCTCTCCGAATGCATATGCAACACCGAGTGATGCAAGGCCGTACTTCTCATTCTCTGCTGCGAAGAATGCATTCACATCATCGTCGGCTACGAATGCAGGATACTCAAGAAGCGTTGCACCGGTATCAATTGTTGCCGTGAGTGTGTATCCGCCGTACTCATATGTCTTCACAACAGGCGGCTCTGGAACAACAACCGGTTCCGGTTCTGGGACTACTACAGGAACAGGTGCAGGCGTCGTTATATAGGCAACGAGGTCATTTACAAAGACATCAAGCTCTGCGGCCACTGTTTCTCTGGAAATTTCCAGAGGATAGCTGAAATATATGGTTCCAGGAGAAGAGAGCGTGTAAGTGATACCGGAATCGGAAAGATCATATTTCTCGTTCTCTGCTGCAATAAATGCCTCTGCATCGCGGGACGTAACTTCTTCAGGATAGAAGAGTGTCACCTCACCTGTTCTGATTTCTGCCGTCAGTTCATAACCGCCATAACGGTAAACCCTGACATCAGGGATTGAATCAAGATCGGCTTTTGCGGTGCTCACAGCTGAAGGAGACCAGTTCACACCATCATATGAACGCTGAAGATAGAGCGTGTGCTCCTCCTCTGCAGCAAGGCCTTCAATCTCAACAGATGAGGAAGAAGCCGGGAGCTCTGTCCATCCATCCTCATCCTCTCCTCCGAGCTGGTAGCGATACAGAGTCACTGCAGGATCATCAAGAGCCCAGGCCCACCGCACCGACATCTCAGCCGCAGAAAGCGGAACAGACAGTATCATAAGAATCGCAGTCAATGCGATAATGGATTTCTTTATTTTCTTCATATCGACTCCAGACTTCATTTTAAGCTTGCAAAATCCTGCAAGCAAGGAAAAACAAGCAATTATATGTTAAATTTGCGGTTTTACATATAATGAATTCATGAGTGAGAAGGTAATCAGGAATATCGCAGTCTTCTGTGGATCATCATCGGGAGCAAGGGAAGAGTACAGGGAAAGTGCACTTGAGCTAGGTGCGGCAATAGCAGGAAAGGGCTTCGGGCTTGTCTATGGAGGTGGTGGCAAAGGCCTGATGGGCGTTGTGGCAAGAGCTGTACGTGAAAACGGAGGAAGAGTCATTGGAGTTCTTCCGAAAGCCATGGATGTTCCATCTGTCAGGAAGGATTCTGTTGAGACAGAACTTATGATCGTAAACGGGATGCATGAAAGGAAGGAGACGATGTACAGTCTCGCAGACGCATTTATCGCCATGCCAGGCGGAATAGGAACGCTTGAGGAAATAGCGGAGATATATATACCTGGAGACAGCTTGGTTACCACAACAAGAACATCGGGCTTCTCAATACATCAGGTTACTGGGATGATCTCATTGCATTCCTTGACAAAGGAAAAAACGAAGGTTTCATATCAGAAGAAGTGAGGCGCCTCCTGATAACAGAAAGCGACCCCATGATTCTTCTTGAAAGACTGGAAAACGAGAGTTTTCAGATACCTTCCAAACTATGATCAGGGGCTGTCAAGAATTCTGTGTAAATGGAATTCTCAATCATAGTTTTACCCTGTCTCCAAAGACGATGGAGAACTGGTTGAGGGCAAGTCCCCAGTTGCGGATTGGCTGAGTCCATTTCTGGCTTGCCTTTCCAATGGCAA
>CASEGX010000072.1 GCA_949287505.1 uncultured Spirochaetales bacterium
ATTGTCCCTGCTCCTACGATTATAGCATCATAGTGCCTATTTTCTCGCAATTCCATACCACTTCCTAGGTATTCATTGTTGCAGTTACTCTGTCTTGTTGCAGTTACCTTGTCTTTGTTGCATTTCACTTGTCACTTCAGCTGAAATGACAAAGTAAACGCAATAGGTAAACAAGCACCTATGATTTTGTGCTTTCAGGAAAGTATTCCCGTAAGGGCTTCTATCATGCTGCTTCTGGTTACAGCCTGTCCAATCTCATTCTTTGCTCTGCTGCTTCCTGGAATTCCCTTTATGTATGCCATCAGGTGCTTTCTCATTTCCCTGCAGCCAACATTCTCTCCATAGTATCTGATCATGAGGTCAAGGTGCTTTATGGCGGTTGTGATTCTTTCCTCTGTGGAAGGCAATGTGTATGATCCTTTTTCCATAAGGGTCTTTGTTTCTCTGAAGATGAAAGGGTTTCCGATTGCCCCACGCGCAAACATCACGCCATCAAGTCCTGAGTCATTCATCAGTGATAGAGCATCCTCGGGAGAAAAGACATCGCCGGAACCGAAGATGAGGATACCGCTTCCTCTGAAGTGGCTGGAAAGTGCAGAGAATGCTTCCTTGTCTGCCTTCCCGCTGTAGCCCTGTGCTCTTGTCCTTGCGTGCAGCGTGAGCATCTCTGCACCCGCATCTGCCGCAATGGTGGCGAACTCCAGATAATTGATTGAGTCAGAGTCCCAGCCGAGACGGAATTTCACGGAAACAGGTATTGAGGTGCGTTCCTTTATTGCCTTGATCATTTTCCCGATCATCTCAGGATTCTTCATAAGAGCAGAGCCCGCACCTGTCTTCACCACCTTCGGTACAGGACAGCCGCAGTTGATGTCTATCATTGTAGGGTTGTATTCGAGAAGATTGTCCATCGCCCTTCTTACAGGATCATCCGATGGCCCGAAAAGCTGTATGATGAATCTGTCTTCTCCCGGGAAGCGCTCAAGAAGAGCCTTGGTTTTCTCTCCGTTTCTTGCCAGTCCCTCTGCGCTGACCATCTCCGATACTGCCGCATCTGCTCCCAGTGATCTTGCTATCTCCCTGAATGCCTTGTCCGTGTAACCTGCAAGAGGAGCCAGTATGAATGGTCCCCCGATTTCCTTAATATCCACGCCATGATGTTAGCATATGCAGTCCCTTCGCTCCATACGCGTCTTGTTTATTTGCATTCTGTATGTTAGCTTCTTTCGTATGAAGCAGAAAATGGCACATGATGATGAGTGGGCCTATGTATATGTAATTAAGAATCCATCATATAACGACGTATGCCTTTGTGCATGGGACAGCGTCCTTTATGCCGGGACACCTATTGTATATGAAACACGTTTCGGTCTTGATCTCGGTATCGTTGTCGGACCGGCTCCTGTTCCCGGGAAGGGCTATGTGCCAGGACATGCGGAAGTGCATGGTGCATGCCTCCATTTCTCGGATGAGAAGGAAGAGGATGATGTGAGGTACAGTTCTGATGAGAGCGCACATCAGTGCGATTCATGTTTCTGCTGTCAGATAACCCGTGAGCCTGAGAAGATGAAGGTTGATGGCAGTGTCACCTGGATTGATCACCTTGCAACACCTGCAGAGATGGCTAAATATGCCGAAAATGAGTCAAAGGAAGAGGAGGCCATCCGTATCTGCCGTGAGAAGATAAGAAAGCACGGGCTTGGGATGAAGCTTGTCACCACGCATTTCCTTCTTGGGGAGCCGAAGGTAATCTTCTTCTTCACAGCAGATGAACGCGTGGATTTCCGTGATCTCGTTAAGGACCTCGTGGCTGTTTTCCGCATGCGTATCGAGCTCAGGCAGATAGGAGTGAGAGATGAGTCGAGGCTTATCGGAGGGCTTTCTGTCTGTGGCCGTGACTACTGCTGCCATCTGATGACAAAGGAAATGGATCCGGTGACCATAAAGATGGCAAAGGAGCAGAACCTGTCCCTGAATTCGATGAAGATCTCCGGTCCCTGTGGCCGTCTCCTCTGCTGCCTCGCATATGAGTATGACTATTACATGGAAGAAAAAGCGGGGTGTCCGCCGGAGGGAACGAGAATCAGGCTCGACAGAGAGCTCTGGAGGGTCAGTGAGATCAATATCCTTTCGCGCAAGATAACGCTCTCTGGAAGCGAAGGCCGCACACTTCAGATTCCTTTTGAGGAAATCACATATAACGATGAGACGGGATACTGGGAAGTGAGCGAGGAGTATCAGGAGGAGATTTTCTCATCCTGAGACATAAAGCATTGCAAGGTAACGTGTTGACGCACTCTTATCTTTGTGATAATTTCTGAACCGCTGTCAGTGTATGACAGCTCTTTGATTGAATAAATAACGACTGATTTGTTTGGAGGAATAAATGGCTAACAAGTCCGCTGAGAAGAGAGAGCGCCAGGAAGCAAGACGCCGTCTCCGCAATCGTATGGCAAAGAGCACAATGCGTACAGCTATCAAGAAGTTTGACGCAGCAGTTGCAGCTGGAGACAAGGCAGCAGCAGAGAAGGCTATGGCAGAGAGCAACAAGCTCCTTGATACTGTAGCAGGAAAAGGCATCATCCACAGGAATACTGCAGCAAGAAAGAAGAGCAGGCTCGCACACGCATACCACAAGATGGCTTAATCGCTTGAGGTGTGTCTATGGAACAGAAACTTACAAAGGCTGCTATCATAGAGAGCCTTCACGCTAAGCTTGGCATCAATAGAACGGATATCCATTCAGTCATCGATGAGCTCTTTGAGGAGATCAAGGACGGACTGAAGGATAATCGTATAATTGAGCTCCGCGGATTCGGAACATTCGAGGTCCGTATCAGAAAAGGCCGCGAGAAAGCACGCAACCCGAAGACAGGCGATGTCGTCGCTGTCGACAGGCATGGAGTTGCCATTTTCCGTCCCGGAAAGGAGCTGAAGGATTTTGTCTGGGATATCACAACCGGACCAGATGAGGAATAACAGCTTTGGATTCATCAGTGAGAAAATCTGCAAGAAGCCTCAGGACTTTATGTTCTGAGGTTCTTGTTTTAGTAGTATCTGCCTTTGTATATGCGATGGCCTTCCCGGGCTTCATGATTCCTGAGGGTTTCGGCCTTCTTGCATTTGTTGCCCTTGTGCCCGTATTTGCAGTCATCAGACATACCTCATGGAAACATGTATGGTGGTTCGGATTCCTGTTCGGATTCACTTTCTACCTCTTTTTCGCCTACTGGCTGAAAAGTTTCCATGCACTGGCCATTGTCCTGATTCCTCTCATCAAGGCATTTGAGCTGATGCTCTGTTTCATGGCCCTTAAAGCTGCTGACAGCTTCTTTAAGCGCTTCGGATACCTTGTACAGGCTGTCGTATGGACTGCGTATGCATATCTTTCAGAGAGCTGGTTTGCGGGTTTCGCTTACGGTGACATTGCATATGCGTTCTACAAATACACCCCATTTGTCCAGATTGCGGACATCACGGGAATCTGGGGAATAGTGTTCCTGGCAATCCTTCCTCAGACATTCCTCGGCCGCTATCTTGCTGATTTTGTCCGTGGAAATGCTCCTTCATTCAGAAGCCATGTTCTGAGGAACATCATTCCTGTCATCATCTATGCCTTGCTTATGGCTGCCACACTCATCTATGGGGGAGTGAAGACTCATGAGTGGAGGAATAAGGAAAGCGACAAGACCTGGGATGTTGTCACGGTGCAGCATAATCATGACTCGTGGAAAGGCGGGTATTACACCTATCTGCATAATTTCAACAACCTCCGCAGGTATACGCTTGAGGCACTGTCTGTAACCGATCCGGATATCGTGATCTGGAGCGAGACTGCGTTTGTACCGTCTGTTGCATGGCACACTGCATACTCAACGGAAGGCTCTGGGTATGAGACGACCGCAGCTCTTGTCGATGAATTCGTTTCATTCGGTGAGAACCTCGGAGTTCCTCTCCTGACCGGAAATCCTGAAGGTGTGATCGATGATGAGAGCCTTCCTCCCATCCTCGAGGATGGCACTACTAACAGGATGGACTACAACACCGTAATTCTTTTCGATGACGGAGAGATCAAGGAGACATATCGCAAGCAGCATCTTGTCCCGTTCACAGAGCACTTCCCGTACGAGAAAGAGCTTCCATGGCTGTACGATCTTCTTCTTGCAAATGACTATAACTGGTGGCTTCAGGGGACCGAGTCCGTTGTCTTCGAGTCCGATGGGGTGAAGTTCTCGACACCGATCTGCTTCGAGGATAATTTCGGCTACCTCTCTGCAGGCTTCGTGGCAGCCGGGGCAGATGTGATAGTGAACATGTCCAATGACAACTGGTCCAAGAAGGTGAGTGCGGAGCTGCAGCATGCGGCGATGGGCGCATTCCGTTCCATAGAGACAAGGAAGGCCACGATACGTGGTACAAACAGCGGTATCACATGCCTCATCACTCCAGAGGGCAGCATGCATGATCCCATGGAGCCGTTTACCATGGGCTGGCATCTTTATCATGTGCCTGTCTATACACATGAAAGCAACCCGGATACCTTCTATGTGCGCCATATCGATCTTTTTGCACATATAGCTGTATATTCATCCTACATCCTTCTTGCAGCAGGTGCTGTGATGAAGGCTGTGTCTGTTATCAGGAACAAAAGGAAATGAAAGCAAGTATTATCGTAATCGGTACGGAGCTGACAAGAGGAATAATCCAGGATAAGCACGGGTCCCTTATAAGCCGTGAACTCACAAACCTGGGAGTGCATGTTTCAGAGATTGTCGCACTTCCAGATGATGGTACGATTGAGGCTGTGCTTGGGGCACTGATGAGATCCTCGGACCTCATAATAATAACAGGGGGACTCGGACCGACCAGCGATGATATGACACGGTCTGTAATAGCGGAGGCTGCAGGCTGTAAGCTTGTGCGTGATGAAGATTCATGGGCTTTTCTTCTTGAGAAACTCGGGGACAAAGCCTATGGTGCGAATTCCCGGCAGGCCATGATACCTGAGGGCTTTACAGTCATTCCTAACAGCAATGGAACAGCTCCCGGATTCTATGGCTATGGTGGCAGGACACTTCTTGTCTCCCTTCCCGGTCCTCCACGGGAGATGGACCCGATGTTCTACGATGCCGTGATCCCGCTCGTGCGTAGCGTTCTCGATCTTCCGGATGCTGAGCGCGATGAGTATTCCTCGTTCATAACTGCAGAAGCCAAGCTTGAAGAGCTCTGTGAGGCAGCAGACCCAAGCCTTGAATGGGGGACGAGATTCCAGGATTACCGGATATCACTGTATGTTTCCGGAAAGAGCCGCAAGGAGAGGGATGAGGCTGTAAGGAAACTCTCTTCCATGGTTGGAGAACACAGGATAGAAAAGGGAAGTGCGGATGCGCTTTCAATCCTTATTTCCTCCCTGAAGCGCCATGGTGCCACAGTCTCTGCTGCTGAAAGCTGCACAGGCGGTCTGGTCTCAGAGCGCCTTACGTCCCTGCCGGGCTCATCAGCATTCATGCTCGGCTCAGTCACATCCTACGCGCCTTCTGTGAAGGAGAATGTCCTTGGTGTCAGAAGTGAGACAGTGAATGCATATGGGACAGTCTCCGGTGAGTGTGCCATCGAGATGGCTGATGGCGTGAGAAAGCTCACAGGTTCTGATTATTCCCTTTCCGTAACCGGTGTCGCCGGACCGGATAAGGATGAGGGCAAGGATATCGGTACAGTCTATCTTGGCTTCTCCGGAAAGGACAGGAAAAGCGAGAGTGTGCTCCTCCGTTTCTCCTCATGGGGCCGGGATTCTATCAGACGCAAAGCAACTGTTGCCGCTTTTATACTGCTTGCAGCGTATATAGAGGGAGAAAACCCGGAGAGCATCGTATCTGGATGGAACTATATCTGAGAGCAGGGCAATCTTTCTGTTGACTCAGTCCCGTTTAAGGCAATATTATCTGAGGCATATAAGAGCCTTAGCAGTAAAGGCATATCCTTTCAGAAACCAATAATTTCTTTTGGAGTAATAATGTCAGACTTATTTGAAGAGGCAGAGACAGCAGAGAATGCTGCAGCGCCTGAGGAAGTGAAACCTGCCAGGAAAAGGCCGGGTCGTCCAAGAAAAGCAAAAGCAAGCGACAGTACAGAGAAAAAGCCGCGTGTCACTATAAAAAGAAAACCAAGAGTCACTGTAAAGAGTGCTGAGGAGATTGAAGCTGCAGCTTCTGCGGATGAGTCCGTCCCTGAAATCCCCTCTTCTCCAGCTCCAGAGGCTGAGGAAACACCGAGTCCGGAGACCACGGAACCCGCTGCAGTGCCTGAGACTCCTGCTGAGAACCCTGAGAATGCGAAAGAGAGCAGTGCAGAGGATGATCAGACACAGGACAAGGGACAGTATGAGAGGCGTTATGATGACAGATTCCATAACCGCCGCGACAAGAGAATGAAGAATAATGGCAAAAGGAGGCCGATGGAGGATTATCAGCCGGAGATCAATATGGATGAGCATCCGGATGCTCCGCAGCTTTTCATCTCAGTCCTCACTGCATTGCATATCGATGAGCTCAGGGACAGGGCAAAGGCTCAGGGTATTCCTGAAGATGTTATCCTTGACTGCCGCAAATCCGAGCTGATTGCCAGGATGCTGCGCCTTCATTCTGCAAACGGCGGTGTGCTTCTTGTCGAGGGAACACTGGAGGTGTTGCAGGAAGGAAGTTTCGGCTACCTGAGATATCCATTCAATAACTATCTTGCCGGAACTGAGGATGTCTATGTCTCCGCATCCCTTATAAAGGCAATCGGAATGAAGACCGGCGATTTCGTCTACGCTCAGATCCGTGCTCCAAGAGAGAATGAGAAGAGTGCCGCAGTCGTCCGTGTTCTCCGTGTCAATGGAGAGGAGCCGAAGATGGCAAAGATCCGCGCTCCTTTCGATACTCTAACTCCGCTTTTCCCGGATGAGAGACTCCAGCTTGAAGTCATCGAGGATGTTACAAAGCCATCGGATCTCTCCACAAGGGTTGTTGATCTCTTCTGCCCGATAGGAAAGGGACAGAGATCCCTGATCGTAGCTCCTCCGCGTACTGGAAAGACCGTGCTTATGCAGAAGATAGCCAATGCGATCTCGGAAAACCATCCAGAGGTCACTCTGATAGTCCTTCTTGTAGATGAGCGTCCTGAAGAGGTCACGGATATGAGGCGCAATGTCAAGGCAGAGGTCGTCGCATCCACCTTTGATGAGCAGGCACAGCACCATGTCCAGGTTGCGGAGATGGTGATAGAGAAGGCCAAGAGGCTTGTCGAGTACAAGAAGGATGTCGTCATCCTTCTCGACAGCATCACACGTCTTGCAAGAGCATACAACCAGACCGTTCCTGCATCCGGAAAGATTCTTTCAGGTGGTGTCGACTCGAATGCGCTCCACAAACCGAAGAGATTCTTCGGAGCTGCAAGGAATATCGAGCAGGGTGGTTCCCTCACGATCATATCCACAGCTTTGATTGAGACAGGATCGAGAATGGATGAGGTCATCTTCGAGGAATTCAAGGGAACAGGAAACAACGAGATAGTGCTTGACCGCAAGATGGCAGATAACAGGAAGTTCCCTGCGATAAACATCAAGAAGTCAGGAACGAGAAGGGATGATCTTCTTCTTCCTGCCGATGTGCTTTCCCGCGTGTTCCTTCTCCGTTCGGCATTTGGAAATCTTGATGATATCGACATGTCTGTGGCTCTGATTGACAAGATGAAGAAGACAAACAATAATAAGGAGTTCCTCGACTCGATGAACACACCATCGACGCTGAGGTGATTGTGATATCGCCCATCTGTGCAAGCAGATGGAAAGACATAGAACCGGAGGAAGAAAAATGAAGAAGAATATCCACCCTGAGTACACGCTTCAGGAAATCCACTGCTCTTGTGGCAATGTGATCAAGACAAAGTCAACTGCAAAGAACCTCCATGTCGAAATCTGCTCGGCATGTCATCCGTTCTTTACAGGAACACAGAAGCTTGTCGATACAACAGGACGTGTTGAGCGCTTCAACAAGAGATACCACAGAGAAACAAATTAAATCATTTTCTCAGAAAAATGGCCGGGGATTACCACCTCGGCCTTTGTTTTTGACAAAAATTGTTACATTGTCTATATTATCTGCATAATCGGAGCATGCATTATGAAGGGTATCATCGACGTACATAAAGCTGAATATGGAGTGACGCCTGACGTTGTTGTGGAGGTCCCTCAGGTCACCACGCTCCTCGGAGCCTTTTCCGATTTCTGTTCAGGTTATGCCCTCATGAGCACCAATACTCAGGGTCTTCGTGTCGCTGTCTCAAAACGTAATGACAGCCAGGTCAGGGTGCTCAATTCGACAAAGAAGGAAAGGAAGAAATTCCAGCTCATAGGACTCAGGTCCCGCAAGGAAGACAAATGGTGCACACCTGTGAAGTCTGTCTGCCAGGTGCTTCAGGCTGCTGAGCTCGATGTCAGGGGTTTTGACCTTACGCTGAAAGGACAGAGTGCTGTTGCAGATCCTCCTGCGATCACGGCAGCTATCACCTCAGGGCTCCTCCTTGCTCTGAACAAGCTTTTCGGCTATGAGATAGAGATAAACCGTCTTGTCCGGCTTGCATATAACTCAAAGCGTTTTTCAGATACATATAAATCAAGGCTTCGTGATCTCATCACGATTTTCTCCTCTGAGCCTGGAAAGATGCTGCGTTTTGACCTCGAAACCTATGAGTACGCCTCATTTGATTACCCGTTCACAGCAGGTCATGATATGGGATCGTGGTTTATTGACTGTTCCCTTCCTGCGTATGAGCTGGCAGAGGAGGTCGCGATTTTCCGCGCAGATGCTGAGAGGGCTTTCACTGCTCTCAGAGAGTCACTTCCCAAAGGTGCAAAGGTAAGATCTGTCACAAGGAAGGAAATCATAGAGAACAAGGCTCTGCAGGAGGACTGGAAGAGGATCATCTCATTTGTTCTTGATGATTCTTCTGCTGCGGAGAAAGGGTATGAGGCGCTTCTTTCCGGCGAGGCTACACAGCTTGGCAAGGTGCTTTCCGTCGAACAGCGTAATATTGCCCAGCAGGCTGATCTGACATCGCCCGAGGTAGACTGGCTCGTGAAGAGGGGCGCGGAGATGGACAGTGTCTCAGGCGTCACTGAGATATCTGTAGGGATAATAGGCACTCTCGTTGCGCTTATAGAAAAGGGCAAGGAGGATGAATTCAGGGAGAAACTTGAGGAGTATGAGCGCATATTCGGCTTCAGGCCGGTTATGAGGGAGTACATACCTTCAGGCTCGATAAGGATCATACCGGAAGATGAATATCCTCTTATCTAATGATGATGGTTACACTGCAGAGGGAATAAGGACGCTTGAGCGTGTCCTGTCCAGCTATGGGCATAATATCTATGTCTCAGCCCCTGACAGTGAGCAGAGCGGCAAATCCCATGCAATGACGATAAAGGGCCGTGTCACTGTCACAGAGTATTCCCCTCATCATTTCCATGTATCCGGAACCCCTGCTGACTGTATCATCTACAGTCATCGTTGCTCACTTTTCCCTGTCTCTTTTGATGTCGTGATATCCGGAATAAACCATGGATACAATCTCTCTACGGATATCATTTATTCCGGTACCTGCGCAGCAGCAAGACAGGCTGCGTTTTATGGTATGAAAGCCATCGCAATCTCCGTAGAGGAGAGAGATAATCTCAGGCTCTTTGAAGCTGCTGCATCATTTCTGTGTTCCAATCTCGATTATTTTCTGTCCCTGATCCCTGTCGGGACGTTCATGAACATAAACCTTCCTTCATCATTCGATGGCCGTTATGAAGCTGCTGGACTTGGCGAGATCGTGTACAATGACTCGGTTGTGGTTCGTGAGATGAATGGTGATAGACGTATTCTTGAAATAGAACATGCAGATCTTGAGTATTATCCCTCAGGAACTTCATACCGTGCAGACCATGAGATATGCCACTCCGGTCTTGCCTCTGTCTCGATTATAGATCCTGTTCCCGCACTTTCTGCGGCAATGGAGAATCTCAAGGCGTGAAGTGGGAGGATATCTGTTCACGCTGCACCTTGTGCTGCCATGAGAAGATCATATACCCAGACTGTCTTGAGATAGACCTGTCGTCGCCTTGTGCATTCCTTGATGAGAAGGAAAGGATCTGCAAGGTCTATGAGAGACGCTTCTCTTCGTGTCCGCGGTGCGAGAAGGTTACACCGTTCAAGGCAATGTTCAGCCGTTCGCTTCCCGATACATGCGCATATGTTGAATGGGCACGGAGCCATCATCTGAGAGTCAGGAGAAAGAGTGAGCTTGTCATCTCTTCTTGACGAGTTGAGCCGGCACGGGTAATTTAAGTCCGGATGGAGAATAATATGGATAGAAAATATGTCTATCTCGATAACAACGGCACAACGAGGATGGCGGATGAGGTCGTGGCTTTCATGCATGAGCAGGATGCCCTTTATGGCAATGCATCAAGCATGCACACGCTCGGACGTCAGGCTGCTGCCGGAATAGAATGGGCCCGTGGAAAGGTTGCAGAACTCATTGATGCAGAAAACGATGAGATCTACTTCACTTCAGGGGCATCGGAAAGCAACAACATGGTTTTCAATATCTTCCGCGACAGAATAGACAGCGGAGATAGTCGAAACAGGATTGTCATATCTTCTGTCGAGCATCCTGCATCGATAGAGAGTGCGAAATACCTTGCAAGTAAGGGTTATCATATTGATTACTGTCCTGTTGACAGTATCGGACGGATAAGGCTTGATGAGCTTGAGCGTCTTGTGAATGAGAACACGGCCCTTGTTTCCATAATGACGGGTAACAATGAATCGGGAACGATACAGCCTGTCAGGGAAGCTTGTGTTATCGCTCATAAAGCCGGTGCATACTTCCATACCGATGCCACGCAGGCAATCGGCAAGATCAAGGTATCCGTAAAGGATATGGGTGCAGACTATCTTTCCCTTTCTGGTCACAAATTCTATGGTCCGAAGGGAATTGGTGTGCTTTATGCGAGAAGGGGTGTCCCTCTTTCTCCTTTTGTCCATGGAGGACATCAGGAGAAGGGAATGAGAGCCGGTACGTACAACAATCAGGCAATCTACGGTATCGGTAAGGCCGCGGAGCTCGCTGCATCAAACCTCCAGGATGAGCATGACAGGCTATGGCAGATGAGGGAGGCTCTCAGGAAGGGAATCGAGGAGCGTATCCCCGGCGTGGTCGTCAATGGCTCGAATGATGAATCATTATGCCTTCCTGGAACGCTCAATATCTCGTTCCCGTCGGCTGAGGGTGAGTCAATCCTTCTTTATCTCGATCTTGAAGGCATTGAGGTGTCTACAGGTTCTGCATGTGCAACCGGTTCCCTTGAACCCAGCTATGTGCTTCTTGCTGCAGGACTCGATGTTGAGCTTGCCCATGGATCAATAAGATTCTCATTCGGCAGGTATAACACGATGGAAGATGTTGAATATGTTCTTGACCGCCTTCCTCCAATCATTGAGAAGGTGAGAGCAATGAGCACAAGGAGGATTTAATGGCTGACAGCTTCATGGCACAGTGGGTATATACAGATACGGTAAAGGATCATTTCATCAATCCACGCAATCTCTGGAAGGAGGGAGAGGAATTCACTCCCGATGGAGTCGGGGAGGTCGGGTCTCTCGCATGCGGCGATCAGATGAGGGTCGGCATCAAGGTGAAGGACGGGAAGATCTCAGATCTCAGATGGCTTACCTATGGATGCGCGTCTGCAATAGCATCGACTTCTATGATGAGTGAGATGGCTATCGGCATGACGCTTGAGGATGCTTATCATCTGACACCTTCAGCGATAACCGATGCCCTCGGAGGGCTTCCCGAGCATAAGTTCCATTGCTCGGTTCTTGGAGATAAGGCACTCAGAGCTGCTATAGATGACTATCTTGAGAAGCACGGCATGCCGAATCCTTATAAGGGTTCTACGGCAAAAATCATCTGCGAATGCAAGGGAGTCACGGATCATATGATTGAGGATCTTGTGAAAAGCGGGAAGGTGAATACATTCGAGGAGCTTCAGAAAGAAACCGGATGTGCCACTGCCTGTGGAAAATGCCGCGACAGGATTCTTGAAGAACTCAATGAGATGCTGCACATATACGGCAAATGATCAGTGTATATCTCGAAGAAGTGAGGGATGCCCTCTATCCTAAGAAGAGCGGCGTCCTCACGAAACGCAATAAATACATACATATAGAACCACTCAGACCATATACGAATGATGAGATACGCACACTACGCTTGAAGCTTCATCTTTCTGTTGGCCTCTTTGCAGAGCTTCTCGGTGTCTCCGAAAAGACTGTAGAGGCCTGGGAGAGTGGTCACAATGAACCCTCCGGACCGGCACTGCGTCTGATGAACATGATCCAGCGCTATCCGGATGTCCTTACGGATACACATACCGTTTACATCACTAGATAGCACCATACACAGAGCCGCCTATGAATTCCCTCAGAAGTGAATCGGAAGGTACAAGCTCTGCGGGTATGGGGTAGATGAAGGAGAGGAAGGCAAGAAGCCTCCGTGCATTGGCATATGCCTCTCCTTCTTCTTTTTTCACAGAGGATAGGAGCGGTACGGCATATGGCTTCAGCACGCCCAGTTCATACTCAAGTGCGCTGTTTATCATGATGTCTGCGTTATTCTGGAATGGGAATATATGATTCTTCTCTCCTCTCTCCACAGATGGCCATCTTGAGAGTGTTTCCACAGCATCAAAACCTCTTGTACGGTTGTCCCGGACCATGCGGCGAAGGATTCTGTTGTCAGTAGTGCTTATTCTCGATCTCGTATCGAGATTTACCTGTGTGAGTGCCGAGATGTATACCCTGAAGCTCCTGTCCTTTCCGATGTCTGGGAGGAGTTCAGGATTGAGACCATGTATGCCCTCGATTACTAAGATTGAGCTCTCGTCCATCTTCGTGGAATGGCTGTCAAAGGCTGTAGTCCTTGTCTTGAAAGAAAAGCGAGCCAGATGTACGGCTTTTCCCGCAATGAGATTTGATAGCTGTGAGCGCAGAAGCGGAAGATCAAGAGCCTCCAGCACCTCGTAATCCCTCTCTCCATATTCATCGATCGGAATTCTCTCTGTCGTGAGGTAATAATCATCTAGGGATATCCTGATCGGCTTGTAACCGTTTACACGCAGCTCATCTGACAGTTTCATCGAGAACGTGGTTTTTCCTGATGATGACGGCCCTGCGATGAATACTGCTTTCACCGTCTTTCTTGCTGCGATTTCCCTTGCTGTATCAGATACCCGCCTTCTCTGAAGTGCTTCTGAAAGAAGAATGGTCTTGCCAATCTCTCCCTCTGGTACCTTGCGGTTGAGTTCGCCAATGGACCTGATGCCAAGTATCCTCGCATAATCCTTGTTCTCGTTAAAAACTGAGAAGAGCAGGGGATTATCCGTGAATTCCATTATCGAGAGAGGATTCCGCATCTGAGGGTATCTCAATAAAAGGCCATCCTCGTATTGCCGCAGTTCCCATAGCTCAAGATACCTCAGGGATGGCAGAAGCGGCTCATAGTACATCTCCAGGCAGCTTCCTATGCGTGCAAAGCGGTAAAATGCCTGATTCATCGTATCAAGCAGTTCTGCAGTCTCCTCCAGCCCCCTTTCCCTTGCATAGGCCATGGCCTCGTCATGCGTGAGCTCCACAAGGTTTATCGGAAGGTCTGCAAGGATTGCTTTTCTCATCACATCTTTCAGCTTTTCAGTGTCAGCTTCTCTGCCATCGCGATAACGGAAATAATAACCATCTCCAAGGCTGTGCCCGATAATGAGCGTACGTTCAGGCGCTACGATGGCTGAAGCATATGAGAGAAGGAAGCAGAGACTCTTCCTGTACACGCGTTTTCCAAGCTGCGAAAAAAGGCGCACGGTCTCTATTGTGGCATTGCCTTCCATCTTCTCAGACAGTGAGACAAGGCTTCCATTGACCGTTGCTGCAACAACAGGATTCTCTCTGTATTTCCCATCCGTCCTGATGAGATCCATGAGCTTCGTGTTCTTCTCCGCTCTTGTTTTCAGGCCATCAATAGTCAGTTCAAGCATTTCCATAGAGAAAGAATACCATATTAAACAGGACCGGATGTGGAATTATCATGAAAGCATCTCATCAGCTATGAAATGCATGATGACTGATACAATGTAATCAATCTCTTCCTTCCCGAGTTCCTTTCCTTCCGGAATGCCATGCCATTTCCTGAGACATGACCGGCAGCATGTTCCTGTCGCATGCTGTGCGATGAACGCTGGATGCCCCTTCATCGGAGTCTGCCTGCCATCATTTACAGGATGAGCAGGTGCAAGACGCTTGGTGATGAAATCCTCTGCGTGCGATGCAATGACGTTAAGTCCTCTTTCCCTGACGTATTCCTTATCTTTCTGTGAAAGATGAAAGCGCATCCTGAAAGGCGAGGTGCTCCTCCTTCTCTGAAAATCCATCCATTCATCATCAGTCATGCAGCCATAGTATTACTTTTTTGCTTTACGGAATATAATCAGGCACATGGCAGTCCTTGTAATAAATCTCAATAAAGAAGAAACGGAGAAGGTGGAAATGCCTCTGAGGGGGCTGGATCTTGCCATCCGATTGTACCATGAGTACGAGAATGAGCAGCCCGTTGTAATCACGGCACCTGGACCTGACGCTCTCCGGTTTCAGGGCTCTGCCTTCTTCTCTTTTGTTTTCACTTCTCCGATAACCGGGAACATGGTGATGGAAGCTTCCTCCTTTCCTCCTGGATACTCGATATACAGACTGGGCTATGAGGCTGTTGTCATAACAGGACGTGCCAGAAAACTTCAGAGCTTGTATGTGGGGGCAGATGGGGCTGAGTTCACCCTTGCTGAGCATCTCAGAGGAAAGAGTGCTGATGCCGCAAGCGATGCCGTGAAGAGGAATCTTGGGGACACTGTCATGGCAATAGGGCGTGGAGGTGAGAATGGTGTCCTCTTTGCTTCGTTGCAATGCGGAGGGCATGAGATAGCCTCAAAAGGCCTTGGATGTCTTTTCGGATGGAAGAATCTGAAGTCGATTGCGATGCCGGGCTTTTCAAGAAAGGACTCCATCGCAAATGGAAAGGCTGAGAGAAGGGCGTTGAGGAATCATGAGAAAAGCCGGATATCAAAAGCGCTGAGGAAGGAAGGGGGCGGGCGTTTCGTGGATTCTGCCCTTCGTCTGGGATGGCTGCCTGTGAAGAATTACAGCAAGCGCTTCGATCCTCGTGCCTATGCCCTGGATGGAAGGGCTGTGATTGATAAATACGGTGTATATCCTGAATCCTGCCAGGACTGTTTTTTCTCCTGCGCACGCCGTACCCGTGACAATGCGATACTGCCTTCATGGACAGAATGCATGATGCTTGGCAGCAATCTTGGTTTTTTCTCGATAGAGAGTGTCAGGAGGCTCTCGGATGCTGTCAGGGAAGAAGGGCTTGGCATTGCAGATACAGGTGCACTCCTTTCGTATCTCTCAACGCTTCCAGGCACTGATTACACGCTTCCTGTGTTGAATGGCAAGGATATTGACGAGTACATACGCATAATCCATCTCATCGGCGAGAACAGGGGGCTGGGAGAGAAGCTGTCACAAGGCTTGAAAGCTTTTCCTGGTGCCGTGGCAACCTCTGATCATCTTCCTCTCCTGACAGATTTAAGAGGAGATAATGCCGGGGCTGTTCTTTGCCTTCTTGGCATCTCGTCGCCTCTTCCGGTTTCCTGGCTTCTTCCGAAGAAGCCGCTGGGAAACAAAGCTGCTGCGATAATGGCACTTTACGAGACGGCATATCGTTTCGCGCTCATCTCTGAAGGCTACTCACCGATGGGTGTGATATCTGAATGGTGGGGACGTCTTCCTTCCTCAATATTCCGTTTCCCGTTCCTTCTCCGTATAGCGGCAATGCTCTTTTCTGCCTATGGCCTGAAGGGCAGGGATCTCTTTCAGCATGGTCTGATGCTTGCTGAGAGCTTCTCTGGAGGAGAAGGTCGTGTTCCTGATTTCTTCATCCTTGAGCCGGAGAGTGCTTACAGCGACCGGTCCACCGTGCAGCCCCTGAGGCTTCTCGAGTGCTATGAACGTGAGAAGCGTATTGCCTTGAGGGTGCTGAAATCGAGAAGGGAGAAGAGAAATACACCTTCCTCTGACAATGCTGCTGCTGTCGGTCCGGATGATGAACGTGGTCTTGACGGGGATCCGGGATTGCAGAACACCACTCCGTTTTCCTCATAGAGGCATGGTACATGGGTGTGTCCGGAGATGAATATGTCTCCCTTGCGGAGATCGAAATCTTCCGGAGAGGCTGCGTGTCCATGTGTGATGACAATCCTCTTTCCATACAGTTCAAGCTCCCTTGAAAGCGGCGGGAAAGGGGTGTTGAAGTACTCGTAGAATCTGTCCGAGTTTCCACGTACTGCTATGAGCGATGAGAAAAAGCAATCGAATGCGGGGTCAGGACACTGATCTCCTGCACTTATGATTCCCTCTGCTTCGAAATGCGCCGCAGCGCTCTGTACCAGCCTGATTCCTTCTGCAGAGCCGTGTATGTCTGAGACAATGAGATGCATATGATGAGTATCCAGAGAGCCTATGAATCTGTCAAGAAAGGTTTCCTTTCCTCATTCTTGCTGTTAATCTTATATATGAGTTATGGAAGAAAGATATCTTACAGCTGATGATGGACACAGGATATTCCTCCGCACATGGCGTGTGGAAAAGCCTCGTGCTGTGGTTCATATCAATCATGGTATGGCCGAGCATGGCTTGAGATATGATGCCTTTGCCAGATACCTCAATTCCTTCTGCATCTCCGTCTACGCCCAGGATCACAGAGGGCATGGATTCACGAAGGAAGAGGATGAGAAGGGATGGTTTGCAGATGAAGACGGATGGCAGAGAATATGCCAGGATGCGTGGTTTGTCGATCAGGTGATTGAAAAAGAGAATCCAGGAATCCCTCTGATTCTCTTCGGTCATTCAATGGGATCTTTCGTGGCACGCACATGCCTTTCCGATCACTCTGATTCATACTATGCCGCAATAATCTGCGGTACCGGAGCATCTCAGGGGCTCATCGGTCACATCGGTCATGCTCTGGCAGCTTTCAGGGCAAAAAGATCTGTTTCCAGGGTTCCTGATGAGTTCATGAACCGTTTGGCTTTCGGAAGCTATGTGAAGCATTTTGCAGGAGAGGGAGAGACCGGGTGGCTTTCAAAGGACAGGGAAGAAGTCCGGAAGTACGATGAGGATCCTCTCTGTGGCTTTGTCTGCACATCAAGCTTCTATGCGGATCTGATTGAAGGCTCATTCACCGCAAATGACAAAAACCGTGCAGCAAGGATCCGTAAGGATATTCCTCTTCTTCTGATTTCCGGGCGCGATGATCCTGTAGGCGGCTATGGAAAGGGTGTTGAGAGAGTATACAGAATGTACAGGAAAGCTGGGCTGGAGAGGGTGACGCTCCGTCTTTTTGACAACGACCGACATGAGATACTCAATGAGACTGACAGGGATGATGTCATGAAGTGCATCTCTTCTTTCATACTCTCTGTGCTTGAGGGAAATGATGCAGGAAAATAATGATAACAGCGTCATTGTCCGATTCGGACAGTGGTGGGTGCGATATGGAAAGGCGCTCAGTCTTGCTTTCAGAGGAATGGGCCGGGATAATATCTCAATGATGGCCTCCGGAATGGTTTATTCCACTCTTATCGCCATTATTCCATGTCTTACGTTCCTTTTTGCCTTCCTTTCTGCGTTTGGAGTCCTTCAGCCTTTCATGGAGCTCATACGCTTTATTGCAGAGGATACTTTCGGAGAAAGCACCGGACATGAGCTCATGGGGTACATAGAGCAGTTCTCTTCCAATGCTATGAGCCTTGGTGTCATAGGTCTTGTTTCTTTCATTTTCACCGGCATTCTTCTCGTTAACAAGATCTATGTGATAATCAACAGCATATTCAGAACCCATGCCTCATCAGGGACTGTGAAGAGATTCACAGCATTCCTTACGTTCCTGATCATCGGTGCGTTCATGGTAGTTCTTGTCTTCACGCTTCAGAGCATGGTCGGGGATACGCTGAGAAACATCATAATAGGAGATGAATCGACAGGGAACATCCTTTACTTTCTCATGATATTCGCCGTCGGCTGGGTGCTTCTCTTCCTGCTTTTCTATGCCGTTCCCAATACGAAGATCAGATTCGTTTCAGCTGCAGTGGGTACAACGACGTGCATCATCTCATTGATGATCATCACGGCGATATTCAGCAAGATAACATCATCGATGGTCAGCTATTCTGTCATCTATGGTTCCATGGCCTCCATATTCGTCGCGCTTCTCTACCTGTATATAACCTGGTTCACCATCTTCTTCTCCGCAGAGCTTGTCTTCGTCCATCAGTTCAAGCCTGATAACACCTTCATCATGGGAAACAGTGAGGCGCCGTATCGTCAGATATCAGAGGCAATCAATGCGCTTCTGCTGATTGCTGACAGGTATCAGAAAGGCGGTGGAGCGATGTCACAGCGTGAGCTCATACGTAAGCTTGCAATACCTTCAAACAAGCTGGCAAAATACATATCCGACCTGGAAGATGCCAGAGTCGTGATGACTGTGAATGCACAGCGCACCCTTTTCGTTCCTGCAAGACCGCTTGAACAGATAAGGATAAGCGATGTCATCACTGCGCTCTATGGCAGTGCAGAGAGTGATTCGATTGAGACGATAGGAGAAGCCGTGGCCGCAGAATTCCTGCATCGTGGAATTGCAGAGACCGGTTCCCTTACAGTTGAGAATTTATTGGAGAGAGTATGATCCTTGATAGAAATGATGCCGAGAGTATCGTAGGGACATTCCCGACGGTTCCAGATCCAGATAGTGCTGTCGTCAGAGTATACACGGCAGGAGGCCTTGAGATGCGTTATCACAGGAATGCAGAGCTTCTTGGCTCCGATGTCGTCATTGCCGCTCCCTATTCGCTGACGGTGCATTATGACGGCAGGTATGTCTTTGCCGTGTCAATCGAACGGGATGATCTGAGAGCAATCTCTCCGCTTATCGGAGTGCCTCTCAGAGAGCTTCAGGAAGAGTATGGGGTGAAAGGATTCTATGGAGAGCCGAAAATCTCCCTCTATGGCGATGGCGAGAAGGAGAGCCTGGGAGTTTATCAGGGAATGAATGATGAGGAGGAAATCATAAGATTCCTCCTCTCCGTTGCCCTTGATTCCCTGGATGAGCTTGCAGAGCCTGAAGAGGTTCAGAAGGCAAGATAGAGCATATAAAGCCCTATAGCCAGTACCAGTATTCCAAGAAGGATATTAAGGGCCTTGCTTACAGCTCTGAAAGAGGCCTTCTGTCCGAGCTTTCTTATCAGGGAAGGAGAAGAGCCTAGCACCACGGCAAGAGCCGTGCAGCCAATGGAATAAAGAAGCAGAAGTATGCCACCTCTTAACGCGCCTCCCTCTGATGCGGCAATGGATAAAAGGGCAACGAGCACCGGAGTTGAACATGGGGACGAGAATATGCCCCCAAGTATTCCGGCTATCAGGGCCCCGATATAACCGCGCCTCCGGTTTATGGCTGAGAGGTAGGTGGATGGTATGATGTTTATGATCTCCCACATCTGCAGTGCCATGAGAATCATCAGGATTCCCAGAAAGAGATACCACCATCTTCCGGCATTCCCCACAAGGGTGCCAAGGAGGGCCGCGACAATCCCGAAGATGGTGAATGTGACGGCATTGCCAAGTGCATATACAAGCGATAGCCGGAATGCCTTACCCGGTGAGGCCTCTTTACCTACATAGCCAAGAACAAGAGGAATCTGCGACAGTGCGCACGGGGTTATCGAGGTGATGATTCCCGCAGCAAGTGCGATTAAAGGTGAAAGCCAGGAGGCCGAGGAAAGGCTTTCAGAAAGGGATGAGAGAAGATTATCCAGCATTTCTCAGATCCTCGATGAGCGTCTCAAGCTGTGTTCTTGTGAGGTATCCTTCATGTATTGTGAGTGCATGCTCTCCTGTGTCTTTGTACGAGTAGAGAATGTAGTCGATAAGTGAATCCTCCGGTGGTGTGAATGGTTTTCCTTCCGGTTCAAAGACGGCAATTGTCGGTGTGACGCGGATGGGGAAGTACTGGAAGGCAGCCTCGTTCTTCTCAAGATCCATGTACCGTATCTCAATGTCCTCGACTGTTCTGTTGAGTTCTGTCAGATCGGGCATCATGCGCAGGCATGGCTGACACCAGCTTTCTCCCATGACTATGATGAGCGGTTTCTCATTTTCCTTTATCATGTCTGCTGTGAAATCCGTAATCTCAAGTTCTGAACGATTGCTCTGAAGTGATGTGGCGTTCTCGTCAATGATGCTCTGCATTGACCCTATGTCTCCGCTTCCTGTTCTCTTTGCGATGAACACAGCTGCCACAAGAACTATTACCAGCAGAATTACAACACCCTGGATTGCTTTTCTTTTCACATATATCTCCTCTGCATGATTCTACATGATTGGATGAGAGTTTGCTACTCAGATTGATAGTCTTGACGGCTTATTATCTTCAATTGCTTGTGTTGTATAAAATAAAAATGCCACAGATTTCCTGTGGCATGGATTTGTAAGGTCTTATTATTAAGCAGTTGTTGCAATTCCGGAGCTCTCTGCCATTACAGTGTAATAGAATTCCTCCAGCTCCTTTGCATTCATGAGCATCGGTACCGGATAAAGCGGGTTAGCTTCCTTGTCAGCATATTCAGAGAGCATTGGTATGTCCTCCTTCCTTATGCCCTGAAGTTTCTCCGGAATCTTCATTTCTCTTTCCATCGCCTTTATTGCGGCAATGAATGAGACTGCTTTCTCATGGTCGTTCATTCCCCCGATTCCTGCACTTGTTGCAAGGCGTGCAAGCTTCTTCTCGGCTTTCTCTCCATATTTCTCAAGCACATATGGAAGAAGGACAGCATTCGCAAGCCCATGAGGTATGTTGTACTTGCCACCTAGCGAGTGAGCTACGGCATGTACGTAGCCGACATATGATACGGTGAATGCGGCCCCTGCAAGAAAAGCTGCATGAAGCATGTTCTTCCTTGCCTCCATGTCGTTTCCGTCATGATAGGCAGTAGTAAGGGATGAGAAAATGAGGCGTACAGCTTCTTCTGCGTTTTTCCTCGTTTCCTTTGTCGTTGATCCTCCGATATATGCCTCGACAGCATGCGTGAGTGCATCCAGTCCCGTTGAGGCGGTAAGGGATGGTGGAAGAGTCCTTGTGACCTCGGGGTCAAGAACTGCGTAGCGGGGAATGAGCGGGAAGGAGTTTATCGGATACTTGTGCCTTGTGCTGCTGTCGACAATCACGGAGGCAAGCGTTGTCTCACTTCCTGTTCCCGCAGTTGTAGGGATCGCAATCAGAAGGGGAATCCTTTTTCGTACCTTCAGTATGCCTTCCATTCTATCCAGTGTCTTCTTCGGATACGCTATGCGTGCTCCGACAGCCTTCGCCGCATCTATCGAGGAGCCTCCGCCGAAGCCTATTATGGCTTGAGATGAGGAGGAGAGGAAAAGGCGTCTGGCTTCCTCGACATTGTCGGTTGTGGGATTTGCTACGGTAGAATCATAGACAGAGAGTGCAATATCATTTTCAGCCAGAAGCTCTTCAAGCTTTCTGGTAAGTCCCATTCCCCTTATTCCCTTATCGGTGACAAGCAGGACGCTCTTTATACCTTTGCGCCTGAAAAGTCCGGGCAGCTCTGAGATGCCATTGAGAATCTCCGGTTTCCTGTATGGAAGGAAAGGTATGGCGATTCTGAATGCCTTCTGAAAAATTCTGCAATATATCCTCTTTGCCGGATTCATCTATCTATCCTCACTGGTTTTTCTTAACACTATGCCATGATTGTGTCAATAATAACAGTTGTAACCAATAGTGTAATTGAAAATATACAATGAAATTGATGTGGAATATATTACAGATAATTATATACCGTTATCGGTATTGTTTATTGTTATCTTTAATATATCCTCAAAGGATATCTGCTTCCCATCGCTGAATACAAGTTTCTTGTTTGCTCTGTCTATTCTGGATATCAGGCCTTTTGCGATTTCATATCTTCCTTCCGATTCTGAGAAGTAGGTTATTTCTGCTTCTGTGAAATCTGATGATACATAGAGTTCTTTCAGTCTGGAGTCGAGCTCATCGATTCCTTCCTTTCCAAGCTGGACTCTGCTTTCAATGACTCGTCCTGCCTCTTCGATCGAATCCTCATACCCCGTAAGCGCTGCAAATGGCGCAAACTGCGCGGCTCTGTCAAGGCGTGGCATCCTTTCGTGCTTGACTGATTCATGATGCGGATGATCGATTATGTCACTGTATCTCATGCCTTGTGTCCTCCGATCTGCTGATTCCTTTCCCTTGCAGTCGCACCGTCTTCAAAGCTCATTCCCCTTAGAAGTGCGTTCTTCCCGAACTTCTTCTTTATGAGTATTGTCGCATCCTGGAGTTTGCGCTCCCGCGCAGCTTCTCTCTGCTTCCTTTCTCTTTCCTCATTGAACTTTGACAGATCTGTGAAGAGGTCAGGTTCTTCTTCATATTGTTCTTTTGTCCTCTCATCCACAACATCTGCAGCTGTTATGTATATTCTGCGGATTAATAGAGAGGGATTCACTTTCTCGTCGAAGATGGAGAGGGTTGCATTGATTATCTCCTTTGAAGAGGATGATGGGCTGGAAAATGAGAATGAGCCATGAGCGCTTTTGGGTACTTCGCGTCCATAGTAGTCCTTTTTTGTCTCGCCTCTGAATCCCTCTTCCTTCATGTTCGCTGAGTCGTAGCCAATTGTCAGTACAATCTGTGAGGCTGCAAGACGCTTTTCTACTAAATCAAGCGAAAGCGAGTCCGCCATCTCCATTGTCACAAGGCGTGCTTTTTCAAAGGTATATGATGATTGCAGAACCTGTCCGGCGCCGATGCTGTTTGAGTTCGGCTTATAGTTCTTTATATCCTGCATTGTGCACGGTTCCCATCCCCATGCATGGTCTATAAGCAGCTCTGCATTCACGCCGAAAAGACGATACAGAAGCTCTTCGTTCCTTTCAGAGCAGCGTGCTATGTCTCCCATTGTATAGAGCCTGTGTTCCTCAAGCTTCCTTGCATATCCCCTGCCGACTCTCCAGAAATCAGTAAGAGGGCGGTGTGACCACAGCTCTCTCCTGTACTTCATCTCATCAAGCTCGGCAATCCTCACTCCGTTCTGATCAGGATTTATATGCTTTGCCATGATGTCCATCGCGATCTTGGCAAGATACAGATTCTCTCCGATTCCTGCTGTGGCGGTTATCCCTGTTGCATTCAGGACTTCAAGAATGAGACGCATTGCGAAATCATGGGCAGACAGTTTGTAGAGCCTGAGGTATTCAGTGGCATCTATGAAAACCTCATCGATTGAATAGACATGGATATCCTCCGGTGCGACGTATCTGAGATAGATCCTGTATATCTCAGAACTGCATCTGATGTAGTGGGACATCCTCGGTTTTGCGATGACGAAGTCTATGGAAAGAGCCGGATTCTCATTCAATTCCTTCTGGCTGGATGAGGCACCCTTCAGCTTCCTGCCCGGAGCTTTGCGCCCTCTTGCTGCGTTTGCATCCCTTACTTTCTCCCTTACCTCAAAAAGACGGCATCTGCCAGGTATCCCATAGGCTTTGAGAGATGGAGAAACTGCAAGGCATATTGTCTTGTCCGTTCTGCTTTCATCAGCAACGACAAGGAGAGTGTCCAGCGGGTCAAGCCCGCGTTCCTTGCACTCGACGGATGCATAGAATGATTTGAGGTCTATGGCTATGTATGTTCTGTCCATCTTTTTGATGATAATAGCAGAAAACGGCCTGAAGGCGTTACGGTTTTGTTCGTGCCAAGGGTGATGGACTATCATAAGGATAGCAGTTATGCTTGAAAAAATGGCTGACAAGGAATATCTCATACATCAGAGCCCGTGGAAGGCTCTTTTGATTTTCTCAATACCTATGATGCTTGGAAACCTCTTCCAGCAGCTGTACACAATGACTGACTCCGTCATTGTAGGGCGTTTCGTGGGAGAGGATGCGCTCGCAGCTGTCGGAGCATCCTATTCTCTTACCAGCGTGTTCATCTCGGTAGCCATTGGAGGAGGAGTCGGAAGCAGTGTTCTTGTCAGCAGGGCATTCGGTTCAAGAAAGTACGATGATCTGAAGCGGACTGTATCGACTTCGCTCATATCATTTCTTGTACTGTCCCTCATTCTTGCATTTTCAGGATATGTGTTCTCTCCATCCATAATGGATGCGCTTAATACACCGGACAATATTCATGCAGATGCGGTAATGTATCTCAGGATATATTTTCTTGGCCTGCCATTCCTTTTCATGTACAATATCCTTTCATCCGTCTTCAATGCACTTGGCAAGTCAAAGATACCGCTTTATTTCCTTATCTTCTCATCGCTTCTGAATGTTGCTCTGGATCTTTTCATGGTTGCGGTGCTTGATGAGGGAATTGCTGGAGCTGCCTGGGCAACACTCATAGCGCAGGGTGTATCTGCATGTTTTTCATTCCTTGTGCTTCTGAAAACACTCTCAAGGCTTGAAGGCAAATCCGTAATCTGTTTTGATGGTACGATTTTCCGGAGCATGATCCGTCTTGCCATCCCGTCAATCCTGCAGCAATCGACGGTATCAATCGGCATGATGCTCGTGCAGAGCGTGGTCAACAGCTTTGGAAGCCAGGTCCTTGCAGGATACTCGGCAGGTATGAGGATTGAGAATATCGCTACAGTTCCGATGGTATCAATTGGAAATGCAATGAGCTCCTATACTGCCCAGAATATTGGTGCAATGAAGCATGAAAGGGTGGCAGAAGGCTATCATGTCTCATATCTGATGGTTATCTTCTTTGCGCTCGTCATCGGTGTCATCATTGAGCTTTTCCCTGTATCCCTGATCGGTATGTTCATTGGCTCAGAAGGTACTGCACTTGCCTATGAGACAGGTGCTGACTATCTGAGGTTCATGGGCTGGTTCTTTGCCATCATAGGTTTCAAGATGGCTACAGATGGTGTCCTTCGCGGAAGCGGGGACGTAAAGGTATTTACAGCTGCGAACCTTGTGAATCTGACCACACGTGTTCTCTTCTCATTCATTCTTGCTCCTGTAATCGGAGTAGCTGCTGTATGGTACATAGTTCCGGTCGGTTGGTTCCTTAACTGGCTTATATCATTTATCGGATACAGGCGTGGAATCTGGAAAAGGAATATCTGAAAGGAGCAGGTTATGCCACAGCACGTGTTTGTTACGGATTACGATGAGTCCTGGAATGCAGAATTTGTTACGGAGAGGGAAACAATATCAGAAATCCTCTCTGACAACCTCATCTACTGTTATCATATCGGCAGTACATCAGTTCCTGGTCTTGCCGCGAAACCCGTCATAGATATCATGCCGGTCGTGAGAGATCTTTCTGCTGCTGATGATAAAACTGATGAATTTGAGAAGGCAGGATATGAATGGCTTGGAGAGTTCGGGATAAACGGAAGAAGATATCTCAGAAAAGGCGGCGATGAAAGGACCCATCAGATCCATATCTTCTCTTCTGATGACTATGGGAACATCATACGCCATCTTGCTTTCCGCAGCTATCTTATGCGTCATGAGAGAGTCAGGGAAGAGTACGCCTCCCTGAAAAGGCAGCTTGCCGCACGGTTCCCGTATGATATCGAGAGCTATTCAGACGGTAAGGATGAATTTGTGAAGAGGGCGGAAGCTGAGGCCCTGAAGGAATATGACAGCACTTGGGACAGAATGTATATTGAGGCGAGAAAGCACCTCAATCCCCGGCATCTCTCGTCTTTTGTGGAAGCCGGTTCTGTGGCGGCATCGCTTCTTACAGCAAGCGGCCGTATTTTCACCGGTGTATGCTTCGATACTGCCTGTTCTCTCGGAATGTGTGCTGAGCGCAATGCGATCGGGAGCATGATTACAGAGGGTGAGAGCAGGATTGTGCGTCTTGCTGTTGTCATGGAAGATGGTTCGTTAGGGCTTCCCTGCGGTGCCTGTCAGGAACTCTTCATGCAGCTCGATGCTGCTGCCGGCAGTATTGAGGTCCTTCTCGATTATGGCAGCCGCAGGACAGCGTCTCTCGATTCTCTGAAAGGAAAATGGTGGGGAGAATCTAACTGAAGAGACTCTCGGCCATTCTCATTCTTTCTATCACATGAACGCCGAATGGGCATCTTTTCTCGCAGCCGCCACAGGCAATGCAGTCCTTTCCATTTGCTGAAAGGTTCTTGTAGTGTGCCCTGATCGTCGCGGGGACATCGTCCTGCATAGTGGCAAGATCATAGAGCTTGTTCACCATTGCAATGTCTATTCCAGAAGGGCAGGGAGCACAATGTCCGCAATATGTGCATTGCCCGGAGTATGCATGGTATGGAGCTCCTGCAAGGGCAGTTGCATAATCCTTCTCGTCTTCTGTCGCATTCTCATATCTGACTGCGGCATCCACGTGCTCTATTGAATCATAGCCGACCAGTACACTCGCTACAGCCGGTCTTGTCAGTGCATAGTGCAGGCATTGCACTGGTGTTAGAGCCACTCCGAATGGAGATGCCGATGCCTCAAAGAGCCTTCCTCCCGCATATCCTTTCATCACCGTAATGCCGATGCCGTTCTGTTCACAGATCCTGTAAAGCTCTGCTCTTTCCGGATTGATTCCGCCGATTCCTTCTTTGTATGTCTCACTCTCAAAATAATCGTTGAGATCCTCAGAAGCCGGAAGCATGTCAAAAGCGGGGTTGATGCTGAAGAGGATCATCTCGATTTTCCCACTCAAGGCAGCAAGCCTTGCAACTCTGGGGTTGTGTGTGCTCATGCCGATGTGGCGGATGGTTCCATTTTCCTTGAGGCTATGTGCAAATTCATAGAATTCTCCATTCATGATCTCATGGAATTCCTTTTCCTCATCGACGAAATGAATCATTCCGAGATCGATATATGAAGTGCTGAATCTGGTAAGAAGATCATTAAAAGCTTCCTTTGCTTTTGTTAGATCCCTGGATTTCACATATTGCCCGTTCTGCCATGTCGATCCTATGTGTCCCTGAATTATCCAGTGCTCCCTGTTTTTCTCTATCGCTTTCCCGATATTCGACCGTACATTCGGTTCCGACATCCAGCAGTCAAGGATATTGATTCCCTGCTTCTCGCAGTATCCTATAATGGCAGCAACCTCTTCGGTTGTGTGACGTTCAAGCCATTCTCCTCCGAGTCCGATCTCGCTGACCATAAGGCCTGTATTTCCTAAAGCTCTGTATCTCATACTGATTAATGTATCATCAATCCGGGAATAAGCATTGTTTTTCTTTCCATGTCATGGGACATTGGAATAATCAGTCCTCTGTACGTGAAAATAATGTATAATCCTGAAAACAATGGGTATGGAAATGCAATGTATCAGTTATTATCAGTCTCCGCTTGGAAGAATCCTGCTCTCCTCTGATGATACAGGGCTCTCAGGATTATGGTTTGAAGGGCAGAGATACTTTGCCCGTAATCTTGATGTTGATGCAGTGGAAAGGGAGACTGAAATACTGAAGGACGCCAAAAGATGGCTTGATGTTTATTTCTCAGGCCATGAGCCGGAGTTTTCTATACCGCTTCACATACAGGGTTCTCCTTTCCATAAGGAGGTCAGCAGAATCATGTGTTCGATACCTTACGGGGAAGTGATGACCTATGGTGAGATAGCTGAAATGATCAGGACTCTCTTCGGTGTTCCTCATATGTCGGCCAGAGCTGTTGGTGGCGCCGTTGGACACAATGAGATTTCCATAATAGTTCCATGCCATCGTGTCGTCGGAAGCAATGGTAATCTTACAGGTTATGGCGGAGGGATGGAAAGAAAGATGAAGCTTCTCGAACTTGAAGGCGTGGACCTCTCGCATTTCTATGTCCCGAGAAGGTCGTGAACTGCTTGTATTCCCTGTATTCTACCTATGGTTTACTAAGGTAAACCGATAGTCGGTTAACTGAACGGAATTCCTTATGGTACATTGCAGCCATGAATCAGAAAACATTAGGAAACACAATCTCCGAACTCAGGAAAAAGAATGGGATGACGCAGACAGAGCTTGCAGAGAAACTTGGAATCACGGATAAGGCTGTATCCAAGTGGGAACGGGATCTTTCGTGTCCTGATATAAGCCTCCTGCCACAGATAGCAGAGATTTTCGGAATTTCTGTAGATGAGCTCATGAATTGCCGGGTTGAGAAAAAGGAATCAAAGGCTGATGAACATATGAATCTCATTCATCTTGTACTCAGGGCACTTGCCCTCGCGATGGGCACTGCCACAGCTGTCACTGCGATTCTAGACAAGATTGAGATAAGACCTGCAATGATAATGCTCGGATTCGGACTTGCCTGTCTTGCCATCTCCTCATTCATGGATGAGAAAGAAGAGTAAGCATGTTCTCATTGCTCTGATTTGTAATCTTTATGTATCCTCTTTGTATGGACGAACTATCATTCAGAGAAGCTGTGACAAAGGACGTGCCTCTTATCCTCACGTTCATCAAGGAACTTGCAGAGTATGAGGGGCTTCTTTCCGAGGTGGAAGCTACGGAGGAAATCCTCAGATACAATCTGTTTGAACGCAGGATGGCCGAAGTCATTTTTCCTGTCGTGGATGGAAAGGAAATCGGATTCGTTCTCTTTTTCCATAATTTCTCGACATTTCGGGGAAAACCGGGAATCTATATTGAGGATCTGTATATCCGCAAAGAGTTCCGTGGTAGGGGATATGGAAGGGCGACTATTGATAAGATACGCGAAATAGCCTGTGCCCGTCAGTGCGGGAGGGTCGAATGGTGGTGCCTCGATTCCAATACTCCTTCGATAAAATTCTATAAGGGCATCGGCGCTGAAGCTATGACGGACTGGACCGTGTACAGGCTGACAATTTAGCTGTCATGGTTTGTAATCGTTCCTGATGAATGGTTCATTCACTTCTGTTTTTGTGAGGATCTGATACTTTCCTGGATGCCTGTATGCATTGCCATGCACTTCCCTCTTCCTGTAGCTTCTCAGAGCATCCATATCTATATCCGCAACGAATATTCCTTCGCTTCCATCCGCTTCAAGGATGCACATGTCGCGGGAGCCAGGGGTGTCCGGAAGATATGCAATCCCGTCGAAGATGGTGGATCTTCCATTGCAGTCAGGCACTGTATCCGGATAATTGCATGTGGCTATAGCAACCATGTTCTCAAATGCTCTTGCTCTCAGCTGTGATAATCTGTTTATCTCCATCGGGCAGGCGTTTGGAACAAGGATTATTTCTGCATCTTTGAGCATCAGGCAGCGTGCGCTTTCCGGAAACTCCCTGTCGTAGCAGATCATCGCACCGGTCTTGATGATTCCATCTTCTGTATCGATTTCTGTAACATGAAAATCATCCCCCGGTTCGAGATTCCTCTCTTCTCCGAAATCACAGGTATGTACTTTCGAGTAGTGAAGCTTTTCATCTCCATATCTGTCGACCAGAATCATGCTGTTCTTAGGTTTTCCTGCGCCTTTTTCCAGAAAAGTAATGGCAATTGCCATTTCCAGGCTAGAGGCAAGTGCCCTGAATGATCTGAGGAAACTGCTGTCAGAAAATATAGCATCTTCTTTCCATTCTTCGTACGGCCTTGAGTAAATGTCATAGCCGTTGCTCCACATCTCGGGAAACAGGGCTATATCTGCAGAAAGCTCCTTTGCTTTTCTGCACATTCTGATTCCTTTCTCGAGATTTCCTTCAATATTTCCTGTGGGCGCAATCTGCATAAGTGCGATTCTGAGCATATCTTTATTCTAATTCATCCAGCTGGGGGGAAGGAAAAAGATTTTGAAAAGTTTGGTTGTAACTATTGACATTACAACAATGGGGTTGTATATTCCAAGCCGTAGATGAAATCAAGATGGTTACATCAATATATCTTAGGAGGATAAGATGACAAACAAGGAAAAAGCATTGGCATTGATCGGGACATTTGCATCCGGAAACACAGAAATGAGTGCAGCACTTCTTGCTGAAGACTATATTCAGCATAATCTCTCTTACGAAACAGGAAAGAAGGCATTCATCGCATCGGTTGAGTATCTTGCGTCCGCACCTGTAAAGACAACGGTGGAGAACATCAGGGCATTCGAGGATGGGGATAAAGTATTCCTGCAGACTGTCTATAATTTTGCAGGCTATGGCAAGCAGGTTGTCTTCGATATTTTCCGCTTCGGCGTCGACGGCCTTATTGCGGAGCATTGGGATAACCTTGCACCTATTGCAGCTCCGAATCCGTCAGGTCATACACAGATTGATGGATACATGGCAGTTGAGGATATCGACAAGACAGAGGAGAACAGGAAGCTTGTTGAGAACTTCCTTGTCGATGTTATGCAGGGAAAGCATCCTGAGAAGACTGCAACCTACTTTGATGGCGACAAGTACATCCAGCACAACATAAGCATTGCCGATGGTCTTTCCGGACTTGGTTCTGCGCTTGAGGCAATGGCGAAGCAGGGAATCCAGATAATCTACAACAAGACACACCAGGTTCTTGCTGAGGGTAACTTCGTACTTGGTGTGAGCGAAGGAACATTCGGTGGAGCGCCTACAAGCTACTATGATCTCTGGAGGATAGAGAACGGAAAGATTGCTGAGCACTGGGATGTGATGGAGACAATCGCTGATCCGTCAGAGTGGAAGAATGACAATGGTAAATTCTGATGTAATCATTGACATTACACTTGTGTTTGGCTAAGAATGATGGCAGGAGGATGCTATGCAGATATCATCAAGGTTCACGGTGGCCCTTCATATATTCGCTTGTGTTGAATACTTCAAGGATAAATGCAAGGTCACAAGTGATTTCCTTGCTTCAAGCATAAACACCAATCCTGTCATCATCCGCAGAATACTTGGTCAGCTTTCAAAAGCAGGACTCATAAGAGTCATGAGAGGAACAGGCGGGATTGAGATAACCAGACCACTTAGGGACATAACATTCCTGGATGTCTATAAAGCGGTTGAACCGATTGAAGAAGGAACTCTTTTCCATTTTCATGAGAATCCTAACCCTGCCTGTCCTGTAGGACGCAATATACATGCACTTCTGGATGGTAAGCTTCTCTCCATTCAGAGTGCGATGGAAGACAGGATGAAGGAGTATACACTTGAGGATATCAGAAATGGAATCAAGGAGATTATCGGCCCCTGAAGATTATCTGTCGTTTCTTGTCTCTGAAATACATACGGTCATTGCAGCGACTGTAGATGAGGAGGGGCTTCCTGTCACCTGTGCTATCGATATGATGGATAGTGACAGAAACAGCCTGTATTTCCTCACTGCAAAGGGCAAGGGTTTCTATCACAGGCTGAAAGCAAGACCATTCATTGCCCTCACAGGAGTGAAAGGGAATGATACCATGTCCTCAGTTGCCATATCGATACGGGGAAAGACTGAGGAAGCTGGAGAATGTGTACTCAAGAGACTCATAGAGGCGAATCCATACATGTTTGAAATCTATCCGACGGAAGAATCGAGGAAAGCACTCTCTTCTTTCCGGATATATGAAGGTTCTGGTGAATATTTCGATCTCTCCTCAAAGCCGATAGAGAGAAAGTCATTCAGCTTCGGAAAAAGGAATGAATCAATGGAATTCTTCATTACTGACGGTTGTACAGGTTGCAGAAAATGCATTGAGGTATGTCCTCAGAGCTGTATAAATGCAGATACCATTCCATTCACAATAAATTCTGAGCACTGCCTTTTATGCGGCAATTGTATTTCATTCTGTCCAGAAAATGCTGTAGTGAGGAGAGTGCGATGACACATGATGAAGAGAGGGTCTGGCTGATAAGATATCTCCTTGATGAGAATCCGGAATATGCAGGTATAACGATTCCTGATGACAACCGGAATCAGTGGAACCTTCTGAGATCGCTGATGAATATCAGGGAAGTACGTCCTGCCAGTGAAGCTTTCCTTTCTGTGCAGAACGAATTCCTGCAAGAGGAGATAAGAAGGAAAGGCATAACGGACATTGCATCTCTTAGTCCTGCTGCAGATGGAATATATCTCTGGCAAGGAGATATCACGGCGCTTTGCTGCGATGCCATCGTTAATGCCGCAAACAGTGGAATGACCGGCTGTTATGTTCCTTGTCATGGCTGTATAGACAATGCAATTCACACATATGCAGGCATCCAGCTGAGACTTGAATGTGCTGAGATCATGGAAAGGCAGGGACACGCGGAAGCGACAGGAGGGGCCAAAATCACAAAAGGCTGGAATCTTCCATCTTCATTCGTGCTTCATACTGTCGGCCCTGTTGTCCATACCGCTGAACCGACAGAAAGGGATAAGACTCTTCTTGCATCATGTTACCGCTCCTGCCTTGCCCTTGCTGATGAATGCGGTCTTGGCAGTATAGCATTCTGCTGTATATCAACGGGAGAGTTCCATTTCCCGAATGCAAGTGCTGCAGAGATCGCTCTTGATACCGTAGCGAAGTACAGAGAAGAAACAGGCAGCCATATTAGTGTTGTATTCGATGTTTTCAAGGATGAGGATAAGAGGATTTATGAAAGACTTCTCGGCAAATATAGGAAAGCTTGAAAAAGAGCTTGAAAAAGCTGATGCCATAGTCATCGGAATAGGTGCAGGGATGTCGGCAGCATCCGGATTCGATTATTCTGGAGAACGCTTTGAGAATGTCTTCAGAGATTTCCATGCAAGGTATGGAATCACTGACATGTACTCCGGTGGCTTCTATCCGTTTCAGACTCTTGAGGAGTTCTGGGCATGGTGGTCGAGGATGATCTGGATCAACAGGTATACGGAAGAAATCGGAAAGCCATACTCCGATCTTCTCGCAATTGTCAGAGATAAAGAGTATTTCATCATAACGACAAATGTTGATCATCAGATCCAGAAGGCAGGCTTTGATAAGAAAAGGCTCTTTTACACCCAAGGGGATTACGGGCTTTTCCAGTGTTCTGAGCCTTGTCATCAGAAGACATATGACAACAAGTCAATCATAATGAGAATGCTTGATGAGCAGAAAGACATGCGGATTCCTTCTTCTCTTATCCCTCGCTATCCCGTATGCGGAAAACCAATGACGACAAACCTCCGGATTGATGACAGTTTTGTGCAGGATGAAGGATGGTATGATGCGGCTTCAGAATATGAGAGTTTTCTGAATCGTCATAAAAACAGCCATGTACTTTTTCTTGAACTTGGAGTCGGGATGAACACCCCGGGAATCATCAAGTATCCCTTCTGGCAGATGACCTATCAGAACCCGGAGGCGTTTTACGCCTGCGTCAACATGGGGGAAGCCTGGGCTCCGCGGGAGATTGGGGAGCGGTCTGTTTGTATAGATGGTGACATCGGTACGGTGTTGAGACAATTATAAGGCAGCAGATTCCATTTCTTCATCCGCCATATGGAACGCTGCCTGCTTTCAAAAAGCATATAATTTTGAAATTAACTCCCTATAGATTGTGAAATCTTAAAACAGAAAAGTGAAAGAAGTTGCAAAAATCTTTTACAGGGGGTGTCAAATGGAGATTTGCCGGAATTTCTATTTGGATAAATTGATCCATAATCATCCTGCGCAGACTCCATCTTCTTTAAGATGGTGATAGCAGGAAGAATCTTCTAAAATGCATATGAGGCGGAAACAGAGCCTTTGGAGAAAACATTCACATCCAAGTCTTCAGGTTTATCTTGAAGGTCGTTGGCTTAGGATGATATCCAATCTGGTTGTATGCGCTTTCCCATTAAGGAAGGCTGTGGTTTCAGCAAAGTGAATCCTGTTTTTCTGAGTTTTTCTTGACTTCTTCATGGAAGAAGTAATTCACTACAGCCGGAAGTGCAGTGAAGGGCCTGGCCAGGGAATCATCATCACGGATATACTCCAGGCCTTCTGTTTTGCAGAATTCTTTCAGTTCATCATTAAGTCTAAACCAATAATTTCTATTCCCTTTTAGGTATATATCATCGTATAGGTAATATAAGTCTGGATGTTTACGCTTAATGAAATCAAGTATTACAGGTTTGTAGTCCCCTCTGAGGTTCAGGTTTTCAAGCCAAATGAGATTGCATTTATCCTTGCATTCCCTGATGATGGCTTTGCAGTCCGTTATTCCTGGAAAAATGGGGGAGATGAAGCATGTTGTTCTTATTCCCTCTTCATGCAGCTTCTGCATTGCCTTGATCTTCCGTTCAATCGATACAGAACCATCCATGTCTTTTCTGAATTCCTCATCAAGTGTGTTGATGGAGAATGAGACTCTGGCAGCTGGGAAGGTTCTGATCAGGTCAATATCCCTGAGAACAAGATCCGATTTCGTTGCGATGCTTATAAGGCAACCGCTTCCTTTCATCTCTTCAAGGAACTTCCTGGTCCTTCCATACTTTTCTTCTATAGGTTGGTATGGGTCCGTGACAGAACCGACGAAAACTTTCTTTCCCTCATATTTTTCTGTATGTTTCACTTCTGGCCAGAATTTCACATCGACAAAGCTGCCCCATGCTTCAGTGTGGTTTGTGAACCTCTTCATGAAAGAGGCATAGCAGTACCTGCAGCCATGAGTGCAACCTGTATAAGGATTCACTGAGTAATCAGCAACAGGAAGGTTTGATTTTGTTAAAATGCTTCTGACGTCTATTCTTTTCTCTAGAATCATCTCTTTACGTATTGGATTATATTATCCGGCTACGCTGAAATAAAACAGCATCTTCTGCGAATTCTCGTATCATCATTTCGTTATGTGCACCTGCAGATATGAAGAAAAATGGATATATTTCCGGCTTGATATCTCCGGTTAGATGAAAAACTTCCTGAAACCGAATGCATCCCTGAAGTCAAAATATCTGTCAAAGCATTTGCTGCACAGCCCGATCAGAGAGCCGTTTATCAGGGCACATAAGACTGTTCCAAGTTTCACTCCTTCGAAGCGCCCGAAGCCGATGAAAATGAATGACATGGCGATTGCACTCATGCAGCTGCAGCAATCGTATACTGTCTTTGTCTTGCTGATATCCAGGTTGAATCTTTCTGATATTTCCTTCACAAACAGCTCGTATGCTTCCGGTGATATATATGTATTGAACAGAAGCGATACTCCGATTGCGCATATGATCATTCCCGAGATATAGCATGCTGTCCTTATAGGAATACTATTTTCAGGGATGATATTCACTATTCTCATCATGATATCAAGCACAGTTCCATAAATGACGGCTGTTATGAATGAGAAAAGATACTTGCGTTTGAATCTGTGTAAGACAACTGCAAGCACGATGATGAGAAATGCCTGCAAACAGTATTCTGCCATGCCGAAGGTGAACCAGTGCAGGTATGATGATACTTCCAGATAAACAAGGTATGCAGGTGCGACAACCATCGACATGCCGAAATCTGCTCTTTCCATCAATGCAGTGCCCAAAGCAAGTGTGATTAATCCGATAGCATATGCCATTTCCGTATAAAACGTTCTTCTCATAAGAACTCCTTTCATAACTGACGTTTGATAAAGAAACGGCAAAAGATGTTTTTGATTTATATTAAGAATTCCAGAATCAATTGATTCTGTCTGCAATATATTGCAAACCTGCAAACAAGTTTACTCTGTCCGTATCTGCATACGTATGATTGAGTGTCTTCATTTGGAATGAGCGTTATAGAAATGTTGCGAAAAACCCATTGGCTAGCCGATGGGATGGAAGCAACAGAATCAGAATGAAATGAGTGAAGACTGTCCGTCAATCCAGAGCTTTGCCTTCCTTGCAGAGAACATGATCAGGCAGTAGTTTTCATCATCAACTCCATAGGGATAGTAGCGGATGAAGAAATCCTTCCAGTATCGCCTGAGCATATCCTTTCCCGTAATGATTTTGGCTGTTCCTGTGAGGCTCACGCAGTCAGCTTCTCTCACGAAAGAGATTCCTGCTTTCGGATTGGCATTAAGATGCTTTGCTTTCTCTGAATATCTGAATGTCGTCATCCATAGCTTCCTTATCCCATCATGTGAGATGACATCGATTGCGACAGGACGGGGGAATCCCTCTTCATCGATAGTCGAGAGTGTGACGTATCCGCATCTGTCGAGGATCCATGATGACTTGTCCACATCCCTCATCCAGCGTTTGAGGTTTTGATGATGTTCAATGCCATCCTGATTACAGGTGAAGACGCCGCTCTTATAGCAGTGTATGCAGTAATCCTCGTTTCTGTGTCCGTCTCCGTGGGTACCGAAGAGGTCTGGTGAATCAATGACCGTGCCGCAGCTCTGGCAGATGTGTTTTTCTTCCATGCTGGAATGATAGCATTGATGATGCATAAAGAAAAAAGATTGATGATTGCATATATGCATTATACAATCTATGTATAAGGAGGCCAGAATGGCACGGCCAAGATCGGAGAATGTCCAGATAAACATATCGATTCCGAACGAGTGGAAGAAGGAGCTTGAGAACCTTGCCAGGATATACTCGGTGGAGGAAGGGAGGACTGTCACGTTCCTCGACCTCATGAGAAGGGCGATAAAGGAGAAGTTCCAATTGGGAGAGGGCGATGGCGAATGATGGATACCACAGCGCATCGCATTCAAAATATCTCATCCAATATCATATCATCTGGTGCCCGAAGTTCAGGTTCGAGGTTCTTGAAGGAGACGTGGAGCATGAGCTGAAGAGGATTCTTGTGGACATATGCAGACGGTATGGATACTCGATAAAGGCGCTTGAGGTGATGGGCGACCACATACACATATTCGTGGACTGTCCGCAGACTGTTGCGCCATGCGATGTCGTGAGGACGCTCAAGAGCATAAGCGCGGTTGAGCTGTTCAGGGCCTTTCCGAAGCTGAAGAGGTTCTATTCGAGATGCGGAGTCCTGTGGTCCCGGGGATATTTCATCTCATCGGTCGGGCATGTGAGCGAAGCGACAGTGAAGAGATACATAGAGGAGCAGAAGAGTGGCAAGTGAGGACGCAAAGAAACAGCTTACGGCTTTCAGGAAAGAAAGCGGCAGGCATGTCTTCGTAATTGAGGCGGATATGAGGGAGGATGATAAGAGAAAGGTCTTCAATATCTCCAATAGGCTTCGGCTTGCAGGCAACGAGCTCACGGCATTGATGAGGAACAATATTGGACAGCTTCTCAGGACAAAGCGATACAGGAAGCTGAAGGCCCTCTATGGAAAGGCAGCCGAGAATGGTGACAGGAACCTGAAATCCAATCTCTCTGCACAGATGACGGCAGTGCAGGGTGAGCATGATGTCAGCTGGGATTATTGCCGAAAGGCCATGATACCAATCGGAAAGAAATATGGGCTCCTCAGTGTATTCGCCCTCACCCGGGCCGAGGATATCTGGAAAGGTGTCGAGAAAATCCTCTACGAAGATGGGAAGATGCTTCATTTCCAGAATAGAGGAGAGCTTCCGATACTCAGGGCCAAGCAGATTGAGCGGATCATAACGGTCAAGAACATTGATAATCATCTCGTCCTCTCATGCAATGGCATCGTCTTCACACCAATTGTCACTGACAGGTTCGAAAGAGACGAAATCGATGCAGTTCTGGAGTATTTGGCCAACAGCGACGAGGTTGATGCAAAGGCGGCAAAGCTCTTCAATGAGACAGGGGAACTTACAGACACATACCGACCATGCTATGCCGCATTGAAGTGTGAGGAGATAAGGGGAAGGCTCAAAGTGTTCATCCATCTCACGATTGAAGGGAATGCAAAGCCCAAATTCAATAAGGATGGGTCTCGTCGCCATAAGTATGGGACAGGGGTCATCGGCTGTGATATTGGAACACAGACGATTGCCTACACCTCCGCAAAAGGATGTGGTCTCAAGAACCTTGCAGAGAGGGGGAATGCGATAACAAAGAGCGAGAGAAGGGAAAGGATCCTCTTGAGGAAGCTTGACCGTTCAAGGAGGGCAATGAATCCGCAGAACTACAATGATGATGGCTCGGTGAAGGAAAGACAAAAGAGGTGGGCTTTCTCAAAGAACTACATCGAGGAGAGGAAAAAGCTTTCCGAACTCCAGAGGAAGAATTCCATAAACCGCCATCTTGCAATCCGGGAGGATGTGAATCATATAAGGAGCCTTGGCGATGTCTTCATTACCGAACCGAAGAATGCGAAGAAGCTGATGGTGAAGGCAAAGGAGACATCAGTCAACGAGAAGACAGGGAGGATGAACAGGAAGAGGAGATTCGGCAAGTCGATAAGGAACCGATGCCCGGGATACTTCCAGAGCCATGCAGAGGATGTCTTCCTTTCAACCGGAGGGAAGTACCTTGAGGTTCCTTATGACTACAGGGCCTCGCAGTACGACCACACGAATGGGGAGTATGCGAAGCGCAAATTGTCACAGAGGCTGTTCCCGCTTTCAGATGGAACTGTGGTACAGAGGGACCTGTATTCATCGTTTCTTTTGTACTGTGCCTCAACAGATGAGGATGGACAATTGATTCTTGATGGGATGGATTGCATCAACAGCTTCACTTCCATCAACAGGATGCACGAAGGGGAGATTGAGAGGATAAGGCTTTCAGGGAAGAAGGTTCTCAACAGCGGAATAAGGGTTTGATAAGGAGAAGGATAGAGCCTGAAGTAAAATGAAAGAAACAATATAGGGGAGCTGACTGTCTCTCCTTGCCTGAAAAGGCAGAAGCCGGTCGTCAATGTGTCCGTCGGGATGCTTGGCCGGCAGTTCCGGTGCTCTGGGTGGCAGCCTTAATCCCAAAGCCTGAAAATGGTGTA
>CASEGX010000073.1 GCA_949287505.1 uncultured Spirochaetales bacterium
ACATACCCTGGAGAGAACTTCCCATGGGCAATGTTCATCATGGGTTTCGGTGCAGGAACTGCGGACTGTGATGAAGGACTCAGGAGAATCTGGACAACATCACCGGACGGAAACAACAACAATAACTACGGCTGGTATTCCAATGCCGAGGTTGACAGACTTCTTGCAGAGGCAATGGTCGAACTCGATGAGGAGAAGAGACTTGATCTTTACAGACAGGCTGAGCAGATAATCTACATCGATGATCCGGCAGCAGTCTTCACCAATGACAGGTATAACATCTGGACGATGTCGGACAAGGTTGAAGGCTTCGAGGTCAACGTCAACAACGTCATCTTCTGGGATAACCTCAGATGTAAGAACTGAACCATTGCATGGGAGCTGTCATGGCTCCCATGATTCACTCGGATTGTTCCCACAGTGGAGCAATGCGAGGGGATTCTGAGAAGGAGTGTATGATGAAATTTGTCTATAACGAGAAGAGAGATCAGGAAATGAGGCATATCCTCATGATGGTGCCGAAGGTGAGCGAGGCTGAAGCTCTTCTCCAGAAAGATGACACGGATCCATATGCATGGTATGTGATGGGAACAGCACTTGCAGAGGAAGAGAGACTTGAAGAGGCAATCGATGCCTATTCAATGGGAATCATGTACGCACCATTCTATGCACCGAACTATTTCGGACGCGGCAGACGCCATAACGCGGTTGGGGAATGGAAGCAGGCAATGGCCGATTTCACAGTGTGCATCCAGCTAGACCCTTCGAACTGGACATACTGGTATTACAGAGCAACGACAGCCAATGTGCGTGGTGGCCTTCTCAAGGATTCCATCGACGATTTCAAGGAGTGCCTGAATCTCACAAATCCGAATGAGCATTATCCTCTGATTCACTGGCTCTATACAACATATGCAGAGCTGGGGGATTATAAAGCTGCCGAGGCTTCCCTTGATCTCATTGATTGCTCTCTTAAGGCACCTCAGATGGATTATGGGTATGAGAGGGCTGTACAGCTTTATAAGGGAATCGTGAAGCCGGAGGACTATATCAACGAGGAAGAGATGGCAAAGGTTGTCATCGACCGTCCAAACAGAGTCCATTTCGAGGAAAGTCATATGCTCTATGGTCTTTACTGGTACTGGATGATCCACGGTGATGAGAAGAAAGCTTATGATGCAATCGCAAGACTTCAGGAAATCGGATATCCCGGTACATTCGGACTTCTCAAGTCTCAGCCCATAGCAAGGAAGCTCGGAATCATAAAATAATGAAGTTCGTTTTCAATCAGAAGAAAACCGATGAGATATCGGAAATCTTGATGATGAAGCCATCCGTGGAGGAAGCGGAGGAAATCCTCAGAAAGGATGAAACCGATCCGCGCGGATGGTTCAGAATGGGGATGGCTCTTGGCCTTGCCGGAAAGGATGATGAGGCCCTGGAGGCATTTTCAACTGGTATCATGTATGCACCGTTCTATGCTCCGAACTACTTCGGGCGTGGCCGCAGGCATGGAAGCATGGGGCATTATCATGCATCTCTTGCGGATTTCACGATGTGCATCCAGCTTGATCCTTCTGTCTGGACCTACTGGTATTACCGAGCAACTGCGGAGAATGTCCATGGAGACCTTGAGGCATCCATATCCGACCTCGAGGAATGCCTTCATCTGACGATCCCCTCACAACGTTATGTGATCGTTCACTGGCTCTATACTACGTATGCAGAGCTGGGGAAATATGATAAGGCTGAGGCGAGCCTCGAATATGTTGATGGAATCGTGCCATGCCCGAAAAGGAATTATGGCTACAGGAGATCCGTGCAGCTTTATAAAGGCATCGTGAAGCCGGAGGATTACATCAACGAGGAGGAGATGGCGAAGGAGGTTCTTGACCAGGAAGGCCGCGTCCGCCTCGAAGAGAACGGAATGCTCTATGGCCTCTACTGGTACTGGACGATCCATGGCGACGAGAAGAAGGCTTATGATGCTATCAGAAGGCTTCAGGAAGTTGCGGTGGAAGGAGCTTTCGGATATACCAAATCGATACCAATTGCCAGAAAACTGGGAATAATCAAATAACATTTTCCAAGGAGAGAGAATGAAAAAGATATTTGCACTGCTGCTCGTGGCAGCTGCAGCAATCTCAATGGTATTTGCCGGCGGTGCTGCAGAGGAGGAGAACTCTGCTCTTCCGGAATACAAGGATACGATTATAATCGCAACCGGCGCTGATCAGAATTACATGGATGGTCAGATGAACAACACAAACGACGTCTTCCTTAGATCGGTCTACTCACAGCTTGTAAGAAGAGCTCTTGATGGCAGCATCGAAGGAGATCTTGCAGAGAGCTGGTCTGTCGGAGAGGACGGAGTCACATGGACATTCAACCTCCGCCACGGCGTGAAGTTCCACAACGGAAAGGAACTCACATCCGCAGATGTCGTCGCATCCTATGACAGACTCCTGAATAACCCATCTGTAAGATACAGCTCCCTTGCTCAGGGATATATCGAGGACGTATACGCAGTCGATGACTACACTGTATGTATCGTTACCCCGGGCCCGGTAGCCAGCCTTCTTGCAAACCTGACACACAGATCCAACCTCATCCTTGATGCAGACTACATCGAGAAGTATGGAATGGATCTCGGACTCACAGCAGAGTCAGTGAATGGAACAGGTCCGTACAGACTTGCATACTGGGATAAGGATCAGGAGATGAAGCTCGAGGCATTCCCTGATTACTTCAGAGGTGAGGTTCCCACAAAGAACATCGACATCCTCATCGTCGCTGATGCTAATTCAAGATGCATTGCTCTTGAGACCGGTCAGGTTGATATCACAATCGTGAATACATCTGAAATCCCGCGTCTTAAAGAGACACCGGGCATCCAGGTCAAGACATACGAGGGAATCGGAGCACACGGACTTCAGTTCAATTGTGCAAATGAGTATCTCAAGGACACACGCGTGCGCCAGGCAATTGTCTATGCAATCGATAAGCAGCTCATTGTCGATGTCCTCTATTCAGACATCGGAGAGAAGGCTGCCACAGCACCTGTGAACCCGAACGTATGGGGATACTATGACTTTGGAGTTATCCCTCAGGATCTCGAGAAGTCAAAGGCACTTCTTGCCGAGGCCGGATACCCTGATGGCTTTGAGATTTCCATCATGTGCGATCCGACTTACAATAAGGCTACTGAGACATGTGAGATGGTTGTCGCAATGCTCGCTGAGGTGGGAATCAAGGCTACTATCGAGACTGTTGATGTCGCTACATTCACAGCTGCAATGGGCAACAGGACATATCCTGGAGAGAACTTCCCATGGGCAATGTTCATCATGGGCTTCGGTGCAGGAACTGCGGACTGTGATGAAGGACTCAGGAGAATCTGGACAACATCACCGGACGGAAACAACAACAATAACTACGGCTGGTATTCCAACGCCGAGGTTGATAGACTTCTTGCAGAGGCCATGAGCGAACTCGATGAGGAGAAGAGACTTGATCTTTACAGACAGGCTGAGCAGATAATCTACATCGATGATCCGGCAGCGGTCTTCACCAACGACAGGTATAACGTCTGGACGATGTCGGACAAGGTTGAAGGTTTTGATGTCAACGTCAACAACGTCATCTTCTGGGATAACCTCAGGTGTAAGAACTGAATAGAATAACGACAGGGGGACAGGCTTTTGCCTGTCTCTTTCTGAATAGAAGGAGGTAATATGTTCAGCAGTTCGGATTTCACCCCTTCCGTGTTTGAGGGAAAAGGGGAAATAGAGCTCCGTGGCAAGAAGATCTCATACCACACAGTGAGCGAAGATAATGTCATCTATGATAATGAGGGAAAGGCCATTGCCTCGATTTTCTCATTCTCATATTTCAGGGATGGTGTTGAGGACACTGTCTCAAGACCAGTTATATTCGGTTTCAATGGCGGTCCCGGAACATCCTCCTGCATGGTCCATACAGGATTCCTTGGTCCGAAAAGGCTGAAGTACAAGGAAGATGTCGATGACATGACAGGTCTTCCTCCATATGAGACTGTTGATAACCCTGAGTGCCTTCTTGATATTGCAGATATTGTGCTTGTGGATCCGGTATCCACCGGATTCGGAGTCCTTCTCGATGAGTCAAAGGGTGAGAAGTTCTTCGGAGTAGAGGAGGATGCAGAAGCTTTCCTCATCTTTGTGCAGAGATGGTTGCAGAAATACGAGAGATGGCTCAGCCCGAAGTATGCCATCGGAGAAAGCTACGGATGCACGAGAGCATCTGTTGCGGCAGGTATCGCGGCAAGAGGAAGCGCTGACAGAAGCTATGACTTTGAGTTCGATGGAATCGTCTTCATCGGCAATACTGTCACTACCGGGAAGTATTTCAACAGGGAGGTTCCTGCATATCCTGCAGTACTTGGCTTCCCGACATATGCTGCGATCAACTGGTATCACAATACAGATCATTCCGTATCTGTCGATGACTGGGTAAGGGAAGCGAAGGCATTTGCAGATACCGAGTATCTGAGCGGATTGTACAGAGGAAGCAGCCTGAAAGGAGAGGAAAGAGAAAACCTCAAGAAGAGGATAATGCATTATACCGGTGTGTCATCACAGTATCTGGATGAGAGGAATCTCATTATTGATGATGCCTCTTTCAGAAGTGAGGTCATCAGGGATCGTGGATGCGCTGTATCCAGGCTCGATGCAAGAATGACGAGACCGCTTTATAATCCATTCACCGATGAGATCGAGTACGGGCTTGCAACAGATGCCTCAAGGGGTAAGTATAATCCGCTCTTCCTCTCAGCCCTTACAGGAACGCTCTTCCCGATCCTCGGAATACATGGTTTTGACCGGCCTTATGTATCTTCAGCAGCGCTCTACAAGAAATGGAACAAGGAAGCAGAGCTCACGACAGCCCAGCATCTGTACAATGCCATGTGGCGTACTCCGGGAATGAGAGCTTTCTTCGCCAATGGCTACTATGATATGGCGACAGAAATCGGCGTGGCTTATTACATGCTCGATCACGCCAATCTTCCTGAGGACAGAGTGTCTATAAAAGGATATCCGTCAGGCCACATGATTTATATCGGAAACCAGAACGTGAGAAGCCTCACTGATGATATCCGCAGTTTCATTGAAGGCAATCAGCCATCATAAGGAGGTAATGATGAAGAAATTCGTATTCAACAAGGAGAAGAATGACGAGCAGCGCAGGATGCTGATGATGACACCCACCATTGAGGAAGCAGAAGCTCTTGTCAAAAAGGATGATACTGATCCATATGCATGGTATGTGATGGGTAAGGCACTTGGGTGTGCAAATAAATCCGAGGAAGCCATCATCGCTTTCTCTAAGGGTATTTCCTATGCTCCATTCTATGCTCCGAATTACTTCGGACGCGGAAACAGATATAACCGCAACTATGAATACTGGAAGGCAACTGCAGACTACAGTGTGGCGATCCAGCTTGATCCGTCTGACTGGATTTACAGGTATTACAGGGCAACAGCTCTGAATCTCAATGGGAATATCGAGGATTCGATTCCTGATTTCAGAGACTGTCTGGACTACATGGATGAACATGAGCATTATCCGATTGTTCACTGGCTCTATGTCTCATATGCGGAGCTTGGAGATTATAAGAAAGCTGAGGAATCACTTTCGCTGATTGCAGATGATGTTGTTCCGCCGCAGATGGATTACGGATACTGCAGGAGCGTCAAGCTCTATAAAGGACTTGTTTCACCTGAAGAGTACATTGATGAGGAGCAGATGGCAAAAGAGGTTCTGCCGACGCCTGACAGAGTCCGTCTGGAGGAGAACTCAATGCTTTATGGTCTTTACTGGTACTGGATGATCCATGGCGATGAGAATAAGGCCAATGCTGCGATAAAGCGCCTTACGGAAATCGCATATCCAGGAACATTCGGACATACGAAATCCCTTCCTATCGCAAGGAGACTGGGATTCATAAAGTAAGCTTAAGCTTTGCAGGATCACCCTTCGGGGTGATTCTGATTCTCCTTTGGCAGGATTATGTTGAGGATTATCGCCACGATTGCCGATATGACAACAGGGGACGAGGCAAATACGAGTGAGACCCACTCCGGAAACTGTGCAAGTGATTCACTTACCATGCTCACACCCATTCCAAGTGCGGCTGAAAGGCCCACGATAGATGTATTGCGATAACTCATCGGCTGCATTGCCACAAGCTTCATCCCTGTCATTGCAATGGAGGCGAAAACAGAGACAGTCGCGCCTCCGAGAACGCATTGTGGTATCGTGGTCAGCAGCGCCGAGAATTTCGGTACCAGTCCTGCTGCCAGGAGCATCAGGGCAGTTATTGCCATGACCTTCCTGTTCACGACTTTTGTTGATGAGACTATTCCCACATTCTGGGAATAGGTTGCATTCGGAAGCCCTCCGAATAGCGCCGAAAGGATATTTGAAGCCCCGAACCCTATGATTCCCCCTCTCAATTCGTCTCCGTCCGGCTCCCTTCCAAGTCCTCCTATTGTCGTTGCTGACATGTCTCCTATTGCCTGTACTGCGTTTATTGCGAAAAGAAGCGAGAAGGCAAGGGCTGATGAGAACTCGAATCTGATACCGAATGGGGCTATCTTCGGAACCGAGAACAATCCAGCTTCCTTTACGGCAGAGAGATCAACCATGCCGAAGAACACGGAAAGGATATACCCTGCGGCAATACCCAGCAGAATCGATGCAAGCTTGAGCATTCCCTTGCCGAAATGGTTCAGCAGTGTCACGACGATGAGCGTGAAGATGGAGATCAGCCAGTTCTGCCAGGACCCGAATGATGCATTCCCGCTTCCTCCTGCCATATAGCTTATGGCTGTAGGGTAGAGAGAAAGTCCTATCGTGAAAACGACCGTTCCAGTGATAAGCGGAGGGAAAAGCTTCCTCAGCTGTTTTGCGAATATTCCGATTATTATCGCTATGGCTCCACCTATGATCTGAGCTCCGAAAATCTCTGCAATACCTGATGTGGATGCTATTCCCTGCATTGTTGCAAGATATGCAAAACTTACTCCCATGATCACAGGAAGCCGTGCTCCGCATAGCCTGGTGATGCCGAAAAGCTGCAGGAGCGTGGATGCTGCGGCACAGACAAGTGATGATTGTATCAAGATAATCTGCATCTGGCTGGAAAGCCCTGCTGCAGATGAGATGATAATCGCCGGAGTCACGCAGCCGACTATCATTGCGACAAGATGCTGAGTCGCCATTGGAAGTGAATATTTCAGTGGAGGCAGTTTCCCTCCGGATTCAAAAAGCAGATTTCTTCCTTCTTCCATTCTGTGATTGTATCATGGAATCTTCATCCTGCATTAAAGAAGGATATACAGGGCGTTGGAAGCAACAAAGAGCCACGAGAAGATCAGAGTGTTGAGTATTGCCGGAAATGCTATACTCTGGCTTCTTTTCTGTCCGTAGTGATCAACAAGTGCAAAAAGCGGGGTGAATGGCAGCATGTAGATCACCGGTATCATGGCAAAGCGATGATTGTAGAGAAGCAGTTCACCTTTGATTGGGAAGCCGAGGAAGAACACAGCGATTATGAATACCGGTCCTGCAATGTAGAAAAGCAGATGTTTCAGAAGCGCATGCCTTCCTCCTGCATATTCGGAAGTGAAGAGACTGAAGCCTGTGAAACCCGCAAGGAAAAAAGGCAGGTATACGATCCATGCAAGCATCTTTCTTTTTGTGAATGGTGAGAGATTTGCAAAGAGTATGAATATATTGCTTTCAGTGAGCCAGATAATGATGAGATTGACCATATAAAGCGTGGCAAACACAAAAGCAGCCTTGAAACAGCCTCTTCCAAGGTTGTCAGATATCCTTCCTGCAGTGATGTTTCCTCTGAAAAGCGAGATGGCTATCAGTATGAAACCTGTGAAGACCGCCCAGATTACAAGCCCGTTCGTATCGGTTTCCGGGAAGATGCTGTTGGGCATCAGCAGTTTCTTGCCGATCATGTAGAGCGGAGGAAGGACTGTATATATTGCCACTGAGGCAAGAGAGGTTATCAGTATTCCTTTTTTCTCCCCGTTTTTTTCCTCTTTCATGCGCTCCTCGGGAAACAGAACGGGAATGAGAAGGACAGTCAATGCTGTGAAGAGTATGATCTGCAGAATGGACTTCAGCTGGAATACTGCGTTCAGACCGAGTGATGGTTGTACTTCATAGCCCAGTGTTCTGCTGAAGAAGGACACTGCTGTATCAAGGGCACCTGAAAAAGCCGGCAGAAGGCTTGTATTGATATTCTCGGTATCAAGATATGCTGTATGCACTCCGTCTGTATAGACAATGCCGTTTTCTGTTCTTTCCTCTTTGCCATATAGTGCTGACAGTCTGTTTTCCGTATCCTCCAGGCTTCCGCTTCTCTGATGCTCATCGTAGCGGGCAAGTATGAAACCAAGGTTATCTGTATGATTATAAAGGCGAATATAATCGATATTGAGAACAGCGCTCAAAGGTATTCCTGTTTCTTCCGCAGCTATCGAGAGATAGTAACCTCCCATTGTGTGACCGATAGCTCCTATGCGTTCCTTGTCCACGAAATCGAGATCATAGAGGTATTTCAGGGCATCGCTTGTTCCCATGGAAGGCGTTTCCGCAATACTGGACTGCCCATGATTGTACTGATTGAAAAGAAGGACAGTGCAGCCTGATGCGGCCAGTTTTGCAGCATAGGCCTCCATTGCACTGTATTCATTGTTGGCACCGTGTGAGATCAGTATGCCGGGACTCTTCTCATCCGGTGCAGAGGAGGGGATGAATAGCTTGCCTGTCAGGATCTTTGCCTCTTTTGTCGGTATATCCACACGGAAGCTTTCATATGAATAGAGGGTTTCCATCGTCCCTGTTGCGATCATTGCTGTTGCTATAAGAAGAAGTGCTGCGACAAGTGGCCGTTTCCAAGTCCTTTTCATTTTTCACTCTCCTTCATTTTCTGTCTGTATTCTCCCGGCGATATGAGATGTTTTTTCCTGAAGACACGATGGAAATAACTGCTCGATGAGTATCCTGTAGCCCGGCATATCTCCGTAATCGGCATGTCAGTTCCTGAAAGAAGCTCCTCGGCTTTCTCAAGCCGTACCTCGGTGATTCTGTCAATGATGTTCCTGCCGGTTCTTTCCTTATATATCCTGCTGAGATAAGCCGGAGAGAAACCAAGATCATCTGCAATCTGCTGCACTCCGTATCCTGAGTCTCTGAGATGTTCCTGTATAAGATCCTCAATTCTCTCTGTATATGTCTTCTGTCTGTTCTCTGTCCGGCTTTCCCTGTCTTTCAGGAATGCTTCAGCTCGTCTTGCAATGTAATCCCTGAGGCTTGCAAATGATGGGAAATCCTTTGTGTCCATCTCTCCTGTGGAAAATGACGGATTGACAAGAAGCCTTTGCTGGTCGAGAAGGGAGGAGATCATGAAGAATGCGAATCTGCAGGCCATCATGTTGCCGCGGGTGCTGTCTAGAACCTGGAGAAGTGGTGCTGTGTCATCCTTCCTGAGATTCTGGATGGCATCCTCTATATCCTGCAGAAGCGTTGTATAGGATACTGTCTCATTCTCTTTCCCTCCGGACTCTATAAGGGAAAGAGGTGGAAGGAAGAAAAGCTTTTCTGCAGCTTTCTCCGTCTCGCCATATGCACTGTAGAGTTCCTGCAGCATCAAGGAGCGCGGGCAATATGCTATTGAGAATGAGAATATATCCCTGTTCTCGGGGCGCTTCTTCATTCCTGAGAAAGTCTATCGTAATGCTAGATGCAGGACAATTGCACTTTTTTATCTTCTGTATCTTCAATGTCAGAAAAATGCATACGGATGTGGCAGAAAACTGCAATCAGCAAAGGAAATCATAATGGAAGACCCTGATCTGCTGACTTACGATTCTTGGAAAAAGGAGTCTTATATGACAGCACAGAAAAGGACAGCTATCATCGTTTTAGCTGTAGCGGTATTGATGCTGGCTGTGGGCGCTGCACTCCACATTGCCATCAATACGGATTTCGGCAGCGTGAAGGTGGATCGTCTTACAGTCCTCGACGGAGAAGGTAAGGAAGTCAGCCTTCTTGTCTATAAACCAGATACGGCAACTGCAGAGACACCCGCACCTGCAGTCATCACGAACCACGGTGGCGGAAATTCAATAGAGGCACAGGGCAGCTACAATGTCGAGCTTGCAAGAAGGGGTTATGTCGTTGTCTCCTGGGATGCAAGCAACAGCGGTCTCTCTGAAAAGAGCACAGATTTGACACATGGAGGAGAAGCGGCATACAGCTTCACGGTTTCCCTTCCTTTCGTCGACAGCTCCAATATGGCAGCATCCGGACATTCAATGGGTGGAATCTATACATTCATGATTGCTCAGAACCATCCTGAGAATATAAAGATTGTAATTCCTGTAGGAATGAATCCCGGTATGAATGACACGGTTTTTCCGTTCCTTACGAACTATGCATGTATCATCGGAAGCACCGATGAGAGCAACCTTGTCAGAAGTGACGGAGATATTCTCAATATGGCGCACAATGAGCAGTATCATGATTTCTTTGAGCTTGCAGATGATGAGGTTCTCGAGGTGAACAAGGTTTATGGAAGTTTCGAGGATGGTACGGGAAGAGCATTTTTCATGCCTGATTCATCACACGCCGCTTCCATGATCAACGGTGGCCTCATTGCCCTTTACCTCGATCTTATCCAGAGCGTCGTTCCAGCACCGGAGCCGATTGACAGTACAGACCAGATCTGGGGATGGAGGGATATCGGAAGCATTCTTGAGTTCTTTGGTCTCATACTCTTCTTCTTCGGTATTGCCCTTGCCCTTCTTTCCACAGAGTACTTTTCCACACTGCATCTTCCATCGCTCAAGACAGTCGGATTCAAGGCAGGAAGCGTGGCATGGGTTATCTCTCTTGTTCTTCTGATGCTTATTCCTGTCGTTCTTTTCATCCCGACATCGACAATGGCGATGAGGCATACGCTTCCGTCATTCATGGGACTTGATACGACTGCAAACGGATTCGCACTTTGGTCGCTCATCACAGGTATCGTCCTTCTTGTCTTCTTCCTTGTTTTCCATTTCGCCTTCGGAAAGAAGAGAGGAGGAGATGCAAGATCATACGGCCTGGCAACGGGAAAGGATGATGGATTCCACATCGGTTATGTGCTTAAAGCTCTCTTCTTTGCTCTGGCAGTGACCGGTGCAACATACATTGTATATATCTTCCTTTTCTATCTTACACAGGAGGATATGAGGGTATGGCTTGCGGTCATCAGGCCGATTCCGATGTTCCGTATCCGCTATGTTCCGGTTTATCTTCTCATTCAGCTGCCATTCTTCCTCACAGGTGGACTTGCAGCGAGAAGCATCAACATGAATAACGGCGAGAGGGCAAACGGCATGGCCATGTTCCGCTCCGTGCTTCTCAGCGCGCTTATCGGAATGGTGGGGCTTATCGTCATGTTCATTGTCTACTGGGTGACATTCAAGACAACAGGTGTCGTGCTCTTCCCGAATGACAGAGGATATATCTTTGCGGGAGCAATCTATTCCATGCTTCCTTCATTCCTGGTGGGCAACTGCATAAACTGCTATATAACAAACAAGACAAACAGCGTTTATGCCGGTGTGTTCTGTGCAGTCCTCTGGGCAACATGGATCATGGTAGGTGGAAACGCCATCGCATAATGTATTCCCATCCTGTATGGGATAAATGGCCTGCTTCCTGAGTCCGGGAGCAGGTTCTTTATTTTTGTATCTTCTGTGCCTAACAGAAGCGCGCCATGAAACAGGTCTGTATGATAGAATGCATCCAGAAAGGAGATATCAATGCTGGAGCATTCACTGCTTTATCCTCTGAATACAGAGACAAGAACAGCTTTGAAGCTGGATGGTATGTGGCGCTTTGCGCTGGACTGGAACAGCGAGGGGGATGAGAAAGGCTGGAAGGATCATATTCCAGGCCGCGACACGATTCCCGTCCCTGCAAGCTTCCAGGATTTCTATACGGACAAGAGAATCCGGGAATTCACCGGTGACATGTGGTATGAAACGGATATCGTGGTTCCTTCATTCTTTAAAGGATCCTCCGTCTTCCTCCGCTTCGGTGCGGCGACTCACCGCGCTGTCGTATATATAAACGGCGAGGAGGTCACCCGTCATGAGGGCGGTTTCCTTCCTTTCCTTGCGGACATAACGGAAAAAGCCCGGTATGGTGAGACAAACAGGATTGTCGTGAAGATCAACAATGAGCTTAATGAGACAAATATCCCATGCGGGCTGACAATAACGCTTTCAGATGGCCGGAAGATGGTCAAACCATACTTCGATTTCTACAACTATTCAGGTCTTCAGCGTTCTGTATATCTGCTTGCATTACCGCATGACAGCATTGAGGACATAGATCTTTCCTATTCTGTCTCTGAAAAGGAGGCTGCTATAACCTACAGCGTGAGGACAAGAGGGAGCGGGGTTGTTGCACTGTCACTTAGCGATGAGAGCGGGAGGGAAGTAGCATCTGCCGATGGAAGTGAAGGTGTGATACATGTGAAAAACCCTCATCTCTGGCAGGTCGGGAATGGATATCTTTATACTCTGAAAGCCATGCTCCGCTCCGGCAGTGAGCTTCTGGATGCATACGAGCTTCCGATTGGTATCAGGGAGGTAAGGATAGATGGTGAGAATATTCTATTGAATGGCTCTCCTGTCTATCTTAAGGGATTTGGAAAGCATGAAGACAGTGACATAGTAGGACGTGGCTTCAATATCGGGGTGATGAAGAGGGATTTCGAGCTGATGAAATGGATTGGTGCAAATTCCTTCAGGACATCCCATTATCCTTATGATGAAGAGATCTACAGAATGGCTGACAGGGAAGGCGTGCTGATAATCGATGAAGTGCCTGCCGTGGGCCTCTTTGAGAGCCTGGCAAACTTCTTCGATGCCGGAACAGGAAAGGGTGCTAAGTCATTTTTCTCAAAGCCTACCATTCCACAGCTTCTTGAAGCGCATATGAGAGCTCTCGAGGAAATGATAGTACGCGACAAAAATCATCCAAGCGTTATTGCCTGGAGTCTTCTCAATGAACCTGAATCCACGGATCCGAACAGCTATCCATACTTCAAGGCCCTGTTTGATAAAGCCTTGGAGCTGGATGTGCAGAAGAGGCCAAGGACTTTCGCGATGGAAGTCAATTCAAGCCCAACGAAATGCAAATGCTTCCAGCTCTGTGATTTCATTGCGCTTAACAGATATTACGGATGGTATATCCTCGGTGGCAATGAGATTGATGAGGCGCAGAAGAGGTTCAGGGCAGAGATGGATGAATGGGAAGCTCTGCATCTCAATAAACCGTTCATCTTCTCTGAGTATGGTGCCGATACCGTTCCATCTGAGCATAAGCTTCCTTCCGTTATGTGGTCCCAGGAGTATCAGGTAGAGGTTCTGGAGATGCTTCACAGTGTTTTTGATTCCTACAGTTTCGTCAAAGGTGAACAGGTCTGGGCCTTTGCGGATTTCCAGACAACTGAGGGCCTGATGCGTGTCAACGGAAACAAGAAAGGCATCTTCACAAGGCAGAGACAGCCAAAGGATGCAGCTTTCCTTCTCAGAAAGAGATGGCTTAGCCTTCCGGTGGATTATAAGAGCTGATGGAGGGGAGAGAATGAAAAAACTTGCTGTTTTTGTTCTGATTCTTTCGGTGTGTGCATCCCTTTTTGCCGTGAATGATGAGGTCGGGGAGGATATAAGCCTGTATAAAGGTACGCTTGGTATAGGAATAGTCTCCGATTCCTCGAAATCTGTGGCTTTCTCTGTGACAGGGGATCTTGGCAAGCTGGAAATACTCGGAAGTGCTGGACTCGGATTTGCCCAGAACCAGTTCTCGTTCGCGCTCGATGCCGGAGTTACATATGAGATAGCTGATGTCGATTTTGGCCGCGGTGGGCATATGCCGATGGCTCTCGGTATCATAATCCCGATGACGTTCAGCTCCGTCTCAAACTCTTTCTTGTTCAGCTTCGCGCTCTGCCCGGTACTTGAGCTGGAGTATCAGATGCCATCCACGCCGCTTTCATTCAATGTGTATGCCGGTCTTGATATCACGGTAAGCGGAATCGGGCAGCGAGGAGGCTCTGCTGTAAGCGGGGGCTTCTATGGACGTGCCACGCTAAATTACTGGTTGTAGCGGCTCAATGGTACGGGGATTCCTGCTTCTGGTGCTGCGGAAATCCCCGTTTTCGATATCATTTGAGGCGATAATCCGTCAAAAATAAAGATTTTTGCTTGATATCTATATGCAAGATAAAAAGATAAAAAATTCTTATAAATTAAGCCAAAAGGTCTATGCAGGGTGGGGAGTATCCTCTACTATTGAGGCGTAAAAATATGGGGCTGTAAAATCAGTCTGTAGAGGACGCATTGTTTAAGGGAGAGCAATGATAGAGATTAAGCACCTTAAAAAGGTTTTTGACGATGACACAATCCCGCTGAAAGATATTGATATCACAATCAATGATGGTGATGTGATATCCGTCATCGGTCCTTCTGGTACAGGTAAATCAACACTTCTGAGATGTATCAACATGCTTACAGAGCCAACATCCGGAAGTATCATCGTGGACGGCCAGGATATAACAGAGAAAGGCTGTAACCTCAACGAGATCAGAAAGAAGATGGGTATGGTTTTCCAGTCCTTCAACCTCTTCGGACATCTCACGATAATCGAGAACATCATGAATCCTCAGATCACTCTTCTCGGCCGGAGCAGGCAGGAGGCGTATGACAAGGCCATGTACCTTCTTCAGCAGGTTGGTCTTGCTTCCAAGGTCTTTGCCTATCCGGAAGAGCTGTCAGGTGGTCAGCAGCAGAGAATCGCGATAGCACGCACGCTTGCAATGGATCCGGATATCATCCTCTTCGATGAGCCCACGTCAGCTCTTGATCCATCGATGATTGGAGAAGTCCAGTCAGTTATCAAGATGCTTGCGAAGAGCGGCAGAACCATGATGATTGTCACACATGAGATGGATTTTGCGAGGAAAATCTCCAATCGCATCATCTTCATGTACGATGGCTACATTTATGAGGAAGGCACTCCCAAGCAGATTTTCGAGCATCCGCAGAAGGAGATCACGAAGCGCTTTATACAGCGTCTTTCATCGCTTACATACAGAATCAATTCAGCAGATTTTGATGTGGAGGCAATGAATGATGAGCTGAATGCCTATGGTGAGAAGCTTCTCATCGAGGCAGAGAGACTCAGCAAGCTCATGCTCGCATTCGAGGAAATCTGTATTAACAATATCGCTGTTGAGGAGGAGGTTCCTGATATCCTTGTCAAGGTGGAGTATTCAGAGAAGCTTGATATCCTTTCCATGCTCATCTGCTACAAAGGTGAGAAGTTCGATGTCAATTCCTCTGCAAGCAATCTCTTCAAGGATCTTCTTGCCGAGCCTACAACGGAAGTCAAGCAGGAAGATATAAAGGATGATCCTCTTGGATATGAGCATATAATCACACTTCGCTTCAGATGGGCAGAGGAGGAATGATGAAACGTCTAGCAGTTCTTTTTGCCATTTTAGTCATTTTCTCTGCATCTGCCTTTGCTGTGGAGTATAAGACCATTGAGGACCTCAATGGAAAAAACATCGGTGTCCAGACAGCTGTTCTTTATGAGGAGCTCATTCAGGACAGAGTTCCTGATGCCACTTTCCAGTATTATACGATGCCGAATGATATGATCCTTGCGCTCCAGTCAGGTAAGGTCGATGCTTATCTCATTGAAGAGGTAAGCTTCGGTGTCCAGAAGAAAAACCACCCTGAACTGACTGCCCTGGAGGAACCTGCAGGATATATCAATGCGACCTGTATAATCGGTAATAATGAGAAGCAGGATAAGCTTCTGAGCGAACTCAATGAGTTCATTGCGGAAAGCTGGGAAAACGGGCTTCTTGATGAGCTCTACGATTACTGGATTGCGGATTTCGATCCAGTGAATGATACCTGCGATATAACAGGCTTCACAGGTGAAAACGGAGTCATCACCGTGGCTGTTGAGGGCGGCTATGAGCCATTCTCATTCATAAGCAATGGCAATATCTCAGGATTCGATGTCGACTTCATCTGCCGCTTCGCCCGTGCATATGGCTATACTCCTGAGTTCTTTGAGGTTCCTTTCGAGGCTATTGCACCTGGCGTTGAGACAGGTAAGTATGATATCGGAATGAATATTGTTGTCAGTGCAGAGCGCAATGAGACAGGAACGCTTTCCGATGTCTATTACACGACACCTATCCGCCTTGTGATCCTGGGTGAGGATGATGCTGAGCAGGGATTCTTTTCAAAGCTTGCTGACAGCTTCAACAAGACATTTATCAGGGAATCGAGATGGGAGCTTTTCCTGCAGGGTGCGGGTATAACGATTTTAATAACCATCTCTTCCATTGTTGCAGGTACCGTGCTTGGGTTCGTGGTGTATATCATATGCAGAAAGGGCAGCAGAATTGCGAATTCAATAACGAATTTCTTCCTCTGGCTTATCCATGGAATGCCTACAGTCCTTTTGCTGATGATTCTCTACTACATTGTATTCGGCTCATCAAGGCTCAGTGGCACGTGGGTTTCCGTTGTCGGATTCTCACTGATGTTCGCATGTTCCATGATTGATATGCTCCGTGTCGGATGCAATGCAATCGGAAGAGGGCAGACTGAGGCTTCAAGGGCTCTTGGATACTCTGAAAGCCAGAGTTTCTTCCGCATCATACTGCCACAGGCTGCACAGCACTTCCTCCCGATTTACCGCAATGAGGTTGTGACGCTTATCAAGGAGACATCTGTCGTCGGATACATCGCTGTTCTTGATCTGACAAAGATAAGCGATCTTGTAAGAAGCCGTACATATGAGGCTTTCTTCCCTCTCATTGTCACTGCGATTATGTATTTCGTGATTTCTGCACTGCTTACAAAGCTTGTCACGCTTGTAGAGCATGCAATAGATCCGAAGCGTCGCAAGAAGGATAAGATACTGAAGGGAATCAAGGAAGAAGAGTAAGGGGAAGGCCGTATGGCCTCCCTTTCCGTTTTCTGAAAACATGCAGTGGGTTTTTCCTGGATTCGTTCCATCTTTTGCCCTCAAAGGAGAAATGTGAATAATCCAGGATTTATGGGGACAAAACCCGTTTTGCCTCTTGTTTTCTCGATGTCCATTCCGATGGTCATCTCGATGCTTGTGAATTCGCTTTACAACATCGTGGACAGTTTCTATGTCGCCGCGATAAGCGAGGAGGCGATGACTGCGCTCTCCCTTGTCTTTCCGGTTCAGAATCTGATTCATTCCGCAGCCGTGGGATTCGGAGTCGGTGTCAATGCTGCGATAGCCTATTATTCCGGGGCAGGGGAGAAGGAAAATGCGGATAATGCAGCTTCGTCAGGAATGCTTCTCTCCATCATTCACAGCATTGTGCTCACATTGATCTCCATTCTGATAATGCCGTCCTTCCTGGCAATGTTCACCGCTTCTCCTGTAATCATAGACTATGGTGTGAGATATGCTTATGTCGCGTTCGCATTCACTCCGATTAATCTTGCAGCAATAACATTCGAGAAGATTTTCCAGGCAGAAGGAAGAATGAAAGTCTCCATGGTCGCGCTCATGACCGGGTGTGTGACCAACATAATCCTGGATCCTCTCCTCATCTTCGGCATAGGATTTTTCCCGGAAATGGGAATCGAGGGAGCGGCACTTGCAACTGGCATAGGACAGAGTGCAGCCTTTGTTATCTATCTTTTCGTTGCAGTGAAGAGACCTCTTCAGGTGAAGATTAAACCTGGCTGTATCCGTCTGAGAAGCGACGCAGTCAGAAAGCTTTATGCAGTAGGCGTACCTGCAACACTCAATATAGCTCTTCCATCCATACTCGTTTCCGCATTGAATGCCATTCTCTCCATGTACTCAGGCGTATATATCCTGATTCTGGGCATCTATTACAAACTGCAGACATTCCTGTATCTTCCAGCAAGCGGTTTTGTCCAGGGAATGAGACCGATCATAGGATACAATTACGGAGCTGGAGAGATGAAGAGGGTAAAGGAAATCTATTCTGCTGTCCTTGTGATGTGTGTGCTCATAATGCTTCTCGGGACATTGCTTTCACTTCTGATTCCTTCAGCCCTTATCTCCCTCTTCACATCGAATCCAGAGACGATCATGAAGGGCGCTACGGCACTTCGCGTTATCAGCATGGGATTTGTCATATCGTCCTTTTCCGTTGCAGCATCGGGAGCTCTTGAAGGGCTTGGAAAGGGAATCCCGTCCCTTGTGATATCCCTTCTGAGATACATTATCCTGATTATCCCCCTTTCGTATGTCCTCAGCCGTTTCTCCTCGCTCGGAGCTGAAGGCGTGTGGCATTCATTCTGGATTTCAGAAACAGTCGCAGCCATTGTCTCGGTACTTTTGCTTCATGCTGCTCTCCGTAAAAGCTGATCTCACTTCTTTGCGAATATGAAAAGCTTGCCGGCAAGATAATTGCAGATTCCCATGACAATGTTTGATATGAATTTCCAGAGGGTATGGTTCCATTCCATCATGTCTACTGCGATGAACATTATTATTATGTCCAGCACACCGCTTGCTGCCCTGCAGGCATAGAAATACAGGAGTTCTGATGCTATCGAATGCCTGTTTTTCTTGCCTTTTTCGGAAAACACGATGTACTTGTTTGTGAAGAAAGCGAATGTCACGGCACAGAACCAGGCAAGTGCTACGGAGATTGTATTGAACAGCCCTAGCTGTGAATAGAAAAGCTCATAGCTGAGCATATTAACAAGCGTAGCCATTGCACCGAAAATGCAGTAGATGAAGAAGTCCTTGTGCAGATGAATCCTGACCATCATCTGCATGATAGTCGATTTCTGCAGTAGAATACAGTCATGAGACTTCTGGTTATAAATCCGGGTTCGACTTCCACTAAAGTCAGTGTTTTCGATGATGATGAGGCTCTCTTCACAGAGAGCGTATTCCATGATGCGCCTGTCCTTCTTTCCTTTCCTACAGTGAATGCACAGCTTCCTTTCAGGAAAAAGGTTGTTATTGATCTCCTTTCAAAGCATGGTGTCAAGCTTTCCTCCATCGACGTTTTTGTCGGACGGGGTGGCTGTGCCTTCTCTCAGCGTGCAGGGGTCATGGCGATAGACAGGAGGCTTGCAGAGGATACACGTGATGACAAGGGAGGCAGTGATCATCCTGCAAAGCTTGGTGTGATGATGGCCTATGATTTCTCAGCTGAGTTTTCCCGTCCTGCATTCACTCTCAATCCTACCAATGTCGATGAGTATGATGATGTAGCCCGCATAACCGGACTAAAGGGTGTGTACAGAAGGGCCCAGTCCCATGTTCTGAATCAGAAAGCAGTCGCTAGACTGCAGGCAGAGAAGATGGGAAGGCGGTATGAGGAATGCTCGTTCATCGTGTGCCATATCGATGGAGGTATAACAATTTCAGCTCATAAGAATGGCAGGATGATCGATGGAACAGAAGGTGCCGGCGGAGATGGTCCTTTCACACCAACGCGCCTTGGTTCGATTCCTCTCATGGAGACTGCAAGGTATCTTGAGAATCATACGCCGGAAGAGCTGGAAGCCATGTGTTCCCGTTCCGGTGGTTTTGTAAGCCATTTCGGGACCTCTGATTCCGACAAGGTGCATGCACTCGTAGAGAATGGCGATGAGCATGCGGTGCTGGTATGGGATGCGATGGTGTATCAGATAGCGAAATCAATCGGCGCGATGGCAGCGGTGCTCAGTGGACATGTCGATTCCATCATCCTCACCGGTGGCCTTGTCCGCTTTAGCGATATCGTTGAGAAAATACGGCAGAGGACAGAGTGGATAGCTCCTGTAGCCTTGTATCCTGGGGAGGTTGAGCAGGAGGAACTTGCACATGAAGTCCTTGCCGCCATCCATGGGAAGCAGGAGATAAATACATATACAGGCCATCCTGTTTTCTCCGGATTCTCATGGGATTCCTAAAAAATTGCCGTGAAAATTTATGGAAATATATTCTGATGTTGTGATTTGTTGCATTTTGTTCTGGTTTGCTTCGAAAGGTGTGATACACTGAAACTATCAAGAGGTAAGGACTTGGAAAAGAACTGTGCAATAGAGATGAAGGGAATCACCAAGCGGTTCGGGCAGGTCGTTGCGAATGATAGCATTGATCTTGACATCAACCGCGGAGAGATACTTGCGCTCCTTGGTGAGAACGGCAGTGGCAAGACTACTCTTATGAACATGCTCTCAGGAATCTACCAGCCGGACGAGGGCGAGATCTATAAGGATGGGCAACTTGTCTATATCAAATCGCCCCGTGATTCTTACCAGTATGGCATAGGTATGATTCATCAGCACTATAAGCTTGTAGAGGTCTTCACTCCGGCACAGAATATAATCCTTGGCCTTAATGATGGCCGGATGAATCTCAAGGCCGCAGAGGCAAAGGTCAAGGAAATCTGTGACCGCTATGGCTTTGAGATTGATCTTGCAGAGAAAGTCTATGACATGTCAGTCTCTCAGAAGCAGACCATTGAGATTGTAAAGGTTCTCTATCGTGGTGCTGATATCCTCATTCTTGATGAGCCGACTGCGGTTCTGACACCTCAGGAAACAAAGAAGCTCTTCACAGTGCTTCACAACATGAAAGCCGACGGCAAGGCAATTGTGATCATCACGCATAAGCTGAATGAGGTTATGGAGGTCTCGGACAAAGTAACCGTTCTCAGAAAAGGCAAGCTGATAGGAACAGTCGACACAAAGACTACTGATCCTCAGTCCCTTACCGACATGATGGTAGGTCATGCCGTTTCACTGAATATAGACAGGCCGCGGTACGCAAAGCCTGAGAAGAAGCTTATTGTTGAAAACCTTACATGTGTCGATGAAGAAGGTGTGAAGAAACTGGATTCTGTTTCGTTCACTGCGAATACCGGAGAGATCCTGGGAGTTGCCGGTATATCAGGATCGGGGCAGAAGGAGCTTCTGGAGGCAATCACAGGCCTTTACCCTGTAAAGGAAGGCAGTGTCAGGTTCATAGAGAAGGATGGAAGCGAGGTTGAGCTTGTAGGAAAGACTCCTAAGAAGATCAGGGCAACCGGAGTGGGAATGGCATTCGTTCCTGAAGACAGACTCGGAATGGGGCTTGTCGGATCGATGGGTATGACGGGAAACATGCTTCTCAGATCCTGGAAAAAAGGCAGAGGAGCGCTTGTGCACAGGAAGGAACCTGAAGCGCTTGCAAATAAAGTTCTTGAGGAACTGGATGTAATCACGCCGGATGTTGATTATCCTGTCCGCCGTCTTTCCGGAGGCAATGTCCAGAAGGTCCTGGTAGGCCGTGAGATTGCCAGCGAGCCTGAGGTGCTGATGACAGCCTATGCTGTCCGTGGTCTCGATATAAACACATCTTATACGATTTACAACCTTCTTACAGAGCAGAAGATGAAAGGTGTCGCTGTTCTTTATGTGGGAGAGGATCTTGATGTGCTTCTCGAACTGGCAGACAGGATCATGGTTCTCTGTGGCGGTCAGGTCGCAGGTATTGTGGATGCCAGAACTGCTACGAAAGAGGAAATCGGATTGCTGATGACTCAGTTTGATGCGAAGGAGGATGAGCGATGAATGCTGCAGAAAATAAAATTCCTCTGGTAAGGCTGGCAAAACGCTCTGAGATGAGCCGTCGCAATATGTGGCTGATCCGTGTCGGCTCCATTGTCATAGCTCTCATTCTCGGCTGCATCCCGATGCTTTTGACCGGAAACAGCCCATTTGAGGCTTATGGGGTCATAATCAGCGGATCGGTTTCCAGACCTGTATATCTCAAACAGACTATACGAACAGCGATTCCGCTCCTTGGCTGTGCGCTTGCAATAGCGCCGTGTTTCAAGATGAAATTCTGGAATATCGGGGCAGAGGGGCAGATAACAATGGGTGCAGTCTTTGCCACATATTTCGCCCTTTACTGGTCTGATAAGATTCCTCATGCGCTTCTGCTTGTCATCATGGCTCTTTCCGGAGCACTTGCAGGTGGAATATGGGCTGCCATACCAGCATTCTTCAAAGCAAAATGGAACACCAATGAGACGCTTTTCACGCTGATGATGAACTATATCGCAATCGGTATAGTCGCATGGTTGCAAGGCGGTCCATGGGAAGGAAGAAAAGGCTCTCAGCTTATTCCTATGTTCTCCGATTCAGCAAGACTTCCTACTGTCCTGGGCGTCAATTGCGGCTGGATTATTGTCCTTGTCCTCGTCGTCCTAATGTATATCTATATGAACAAGACCAAACAGGGGTATGAGATTGCCGTCATCGGAGATTCTGTTAATACCGCTCGCTATGCAGGCATGAATGTCGGCTGGATTATAATACGTACCATGTTCATCTCCGGAGCTATCAGCGGAGTGGTCGGTTTCATAATCGTCTCTGGTGCCAACTTCACGCTTTACAGCGGGGTTGCGGACGGAGTCGGTTTCACTTCAATCACCGTTGCATGGCTTTCACAGCTCAATTCATTCGCAATGATTGCCATTTCGATGATTCTGGCAATACTCGAGAAAGGTTCAAATACTCTGCAGACAAGGATGGAGGTCCCTGCTTCTATTGCGGATATCATCACAGGAATTCTCCTTTTCTGCATGCTCAGCTGTGAGTTCTTCATCAACTACCGGCTGATCTTCCGTCATAAGGAGAAGAAGGAGGCAGAGGCATGACAACACTTATTACATTGATTGTAGCAGCTGTCACATTCGGCACGGTATTGATGTATGGAACTCTGGGAGAGATCCTTACTGAGAAATCCGGCAACCTCAATCTTGGTGTCGAAGGTATCATGTACATGGGTGGGGCGTTCGGACTTGCCGGTGCATTCTATTATGAGAAAGCCGCAGGTGCTGCAGTCTCCGGTCCCCTTGCAATCATCATAGCTATCCTTGCAGCCTTTGCTGCAGGAATGGTGGCTTCAGCCATATACAGCTTCCTTACCATCACGCTCAGGGCAAATCAGAATGTAACAGGTCTTGCCCTTTCCATATTCGGCACTGGAATAGGCCAGTTCGTCGGAGAATACATGAGAGTGAGCGAAGGCGGTTATGTAGCGCTCAGCAACAACCTCAAGGAGGCTTTCTCAGCAACCATATTCCCATCGTTCATTGTGGATATCCCTGTGATAGGGAACATACTGTTCTCACATACTGTCTTCTTCTATCTGGCCATCGTCGTTGCTGTACTGATGTATCTTTTCCTGAAGAAGACAAGGTATGGCCTGTATCTGAATGCTGTAGGTGAGTCCCCGTCAACATCCGATGCCGCTGGAATAAACATCGTGAAATACAAATATCTTGCAACAATCATCGGTGGCGGTATTTCCGCAATCGGAGGCATGGTGTACATCATGACGACGGCAGGGTGCGTATGGAATCATGAAGGACTTTCAGGTGTCGGCTGGCTGGCAGTCGCGCTTGTTATCTTCTGTCTCTGGAGACCTGTCAATGCTATCTGGGGATCTGTGCTTTTCGGTGCGATGATGATCATGTATCTTCGTGTATCAATTCCATTCATCCCGACCGAGCTGTATAAGATTCTTCCATATGTGGTGACTGTAATAGTCCTTGTTCTTACCAGCATGAGAAACAGCAGGGACAAGCAGCCTCCAGCTTCATTGGGTGTTAACTATTTCAGGGAAGAACGCTGATTTTTGTAATTTCCTAGCGTGAAAAGCACGCTTTTGTGATTCTCTCCAGCTGGCAATTTACTTACAGCTTCTGGGAATTCTGGTAAAATGAAATCAAAGGTTTCCGATCATAGAGACCGAGAAAAAGGAGAGCATATGAAAAAATTATCGTTCGTTCTTATCGTGTTGATGATTTTCTCCGGATTCGCTTTTGCAAGCGGAAGCGGAGAGACTGCAGCACCGACTGACCCCAATACAGTAAAGGTAGGTCTTCTGTGTATCGGTGATGAAAACGACCAGGGATATACCTACAACTTCATCAGGGGACGTGATGAGGCAACAGAACTTCTCAAGGCAGATGGAATCAATGTTGAATGGGTCACAAAGTACAACATCGGCGAAGATGCAACATGTACGGATGCAAACATTGAAGCTGCTGAGGAAGGATGCCAGATCATCATCAATAACAGCTATGGTTTTGAGCCATTCATGCTTGAGGTAGTCGATGATTATCCTGATATCGAGTTCATCAGCTGTACAAACTGTGCTTCTGCATTCGATGGCAGAGACAATACGCACAGTGCATTTGCCAACATCTATGAAGGCAGATATATCGCAGGTGTTGTCGCGGGTATGAAACTTCAGCAGATGATTGATGAAGGACAGATTGCTCCTGAAGAAGCTGTGATCGGATACGTTGGTGCATACTCCTTTGCAGAGGTTATCTCCGGCTTCACATCATACTTCCTCGGTGCAAGGTCCGTATGTCCATCAGTGACAATGAAGGTTTCCTTCGTAGGTTCATGGTCAGATGCCACAGCTGAGTCCGATGCTGCTCTTGCTCTTGCAGATCAGGGCTGTGTCATGATTTCCCAGCATTCCGACAACACAACACCTGCAACAGCTGCACAGTCACGTGGCGTGTTCCATACAGGATACAACAATGACATGACAGGCGTTGCTCCTAATGCTTCTCTTATCTCTACAAGAATCGATTGGGCTATCTACTTCTATGAAGCCATCAAGGCATATGTAGAAGGAGAGGAGATTCCACAGGATTGGTGCAAGGGAATGGGAGATGGCGCTGTTGTCATGACTCCGCTTAACGAAGCAATCGCAGCACCTGGAACAGCAGAGAAGATCGCAGAAGTTGAGGCAGCCATTGCTGATGGCTCTCTCCAGATTTTCGATACAAGCACATTCACAGTCGGTGGCGAGACTCTTACTCATGCATTCGCACTTGATACAGATGGTGACTTCACAGCAGATTCCGAAGAAGCTGTCTATGATGGTGCATTCCACGAGTCAGTATTCCAGTCTGCTCCATACTTCACAGTGCAGATTGATGGAATCGAATGGCTTAACGCAGCATACTGATAGCGTTCAATTATCAGAGGATCATCCAGCCGGAGTTTCTGGCTGGATTTTTCTTTGCATAGTAGAACAGGCTAACCACTCTATATATAATACTTCCAAGAGACTGGTTAGTTATGACTTTGGATAATCTTAAGATCGGTGAGAGTGCCAAGGTTCTCACTGTGGGCGGGGATGCAGCTCTCCGTCGTCATTTTCTTGATATGGGGCTTACCCCTGATACAATCGTCACACTCATAAAGAAAGCTCCAATGGGAGATCCTCTGGAAATTTTCGTACGGGGCTATGAGCTTACTCTCCGTAAGGAAGATGCAGCAAGGATCACTTGTGAGAAAGCAGAGCATCCGGCAGAGAAAAAGAACACTCAGCCGCATAGGATGATACAGCATCCTCACCTTGGTGAGATTGAGACTCACAAACCTGGTGACAAGCCTCTTATCCCGGAGACAACGGAGATTGTCTTTGCACTGGCAGGTAATCAGAACTGCGGTAAGACGACGCTTTTCAATCAGCTTACAGGTTCGAATCAGCATGTCGGTAATTTCCCTGGTGTTACGGTTGACAGCAAATCAGGCAAGATAAAAGGGCATGAGGATGCGACGGTCGTCGATCTTCCTGGTATTTATTCTCTGTCTCCATATACGAACGAGGAGATTGTCTCCCGTGATTTCATACTCAAGGGAAAACCTGATGGCATCATAAACATTGTGGATGCCACCAATATCGAGCGTAATCTGTATCTCACGATGCAGCTTATCGAGCTGGATGTCCCCATCGTGATTGCTCTTAACATGATGGATGAGGTCCGCGACAACGGTGGAACCATTGATGTCAATCAGCTTGAGGAAAGCCTTGGTGTTGCTGTCGTCCCGATTTCCGCGGCCAAGAATGAAGGTGTCGAGGAGCTTATAAAGCATGCAATACATGTCGCACGTTTCAAGGAGTCCCCGGGCCTCAAGGACTTCTGCCCGGCAGAAGGGGAAGCGAAAGATGTTGCGATACACAGATGCCTTCATGCTATTATGCACCTTATTCAGGATCATGCTGAGAGAGCGGGTATTCCGGTGCGCTTTGCAGCATCAAAGCTTGTTGAAGGCGATGCGCCGATTATGAAATCCCTCTCTCTTGATGAGAACGAGAAAGAGACACTTGAGCACATTCTCAAGCAGCTGGAGACTGAAAGCGGCACAGACCGCGATGCAGCTCTTGCGGATGCACGGTTCAGATTCATTGAGAAAATCTGTGATTGCAGTGTTGTAAAGCCCCATGAATCAAAAGAAAGAAAGAGATCCCTTGAAGCTGACAGATTCCTGACAGGGAAATATACGGCTATCCCTGCCTTCATCCTCATAATGGCGCTGGTTTTCTATCTGACGTTCGGGCCTGTCGGTTCATTCCTTTCTGATCTTCTGTCTCTTGGTATTGATAAGCTTTCCTCTCTTGTAGACAGTGCGCTTTCCGCTTATGGCCTTAACCCGATAGTCCACTCGCTCATCATCGATGGAGTTTTTGCAGGAGTCGGAAGTGTGCTTTCCTTCCTGCCGATCATAGTCGTTCTTTTCTTCTTCCTCTCCATACTTGAGGACAGCGGCTATATGGCCAGAGTCTCATTTGTGATGGATAAGCTTCTGCGGAAAATCGGACTTTCTGGCCGTAGCTTTGTTCCGATGCTCATAGGTTTTGGCTGCTCCGTGCCTGCAATCATGGCTACAAGGACGCTCTCGTCAGAACGGGACAGGAAGATGACAATTCTTCTTGTTCCATTCATGTCATGCTCAGCGAAGCTTCCGATCTATGCAATGTTCACATATGCGTTCTTCCCCGATAATGGCGCTTTTGTGATGATTCTTCTCTATCTTATAGGAATTGTGATGGGAATCTTCCTTTCTCTGATTCTCAAGCGCACAGGATTCAAGGGAAATCCTGTGCCATTCGTTCTGGAACTTCCGAATTACAGAATGCCAAGTCCGAGAACTGTAATGCAGCTTATCTGGGAGAAAACAAAGGATTTTGTCACGAGGGCATTCACGATAATCTTCCTTGCCACGCTGATCATCTGGTTCCTGCAGAGTTTCGATATCCGTCTTAATCCTGTCGAGAATTCCTCGGACAGCATGCTTGCGGCAATCGGATCGATCATCGCACCAATTTTCAGGCCGCTCGGTTTCGATGACTGGAGGATATCAACAGCACTCATTACAGGGTTCTCTGCGAAGGAAAGTGTGGTCAGTACTCTCACCGTCCTTCTTGGAGGTTCTGCTGATGTTCTCGGAACTCTTTTCACGCCATTCACAGCCTTCGGTTTCCTCATCTTCACACTCCTGTACACTCCTTGTGTCGCTGCAATTGCAACGGTAAGGAAAGAGCTGGGAAGAAGATGGGCTCTTGGGGTTGTTATCCTGCAGTGTGCAGTTGCATGGCTTGCTTCCTTTGCTGTGCATGTTATAGGCACTCTCCTGGGATTCATCTGATTCAATCGCTACTTTCTTAATCAAGAGAGAAGGGGACCACCGGAAAGGCGGTCCCTTACTTACATTGACAATGCATGCCATTGTTTGGTTTTCCATGTTATCTGATTTATGGTCTGGACAGATCCGCTAGCACTCTTCTTATTCTTGCCCAATCGGCAAAGATTGCTTCACAGCTCACCAACCAAATAACTTAGGAAAGTAGGGATTTTCACAATGATGAAAAGAGCTATCGTACTGCATTTCCGATAGCTCCTTCATCGTTTACAGGATGTGGTTCAGGAAATCCTGTGTTCTTTCACTTTCCGGATTTGAGAACATCTTTTCCGGAGTTCCTGTCTCTATGATCTCACCTTTATCCATAAAGACAACCTTATCAGCGGCAGCTCTTGCAAAGCCCATTTCGTGTGTTACAAGAAGCATTGTCATTCCGTCTTTTGCCAGAGAGAGCATTACATCAAGTACTTCCTTGATCATCTCCGGGTCCAGAGCAGATGTAGGTTCGTCAAAAAGCATGGCCTTCGGGTTCATCGCAAGCGCACGTGCGATTGCGACTCTCTGCTGCTGACCACCTGAAAGCTGAGGTGGATGCACATCGGCCTTTTCCTCAAGTCCGACTCTTTTGAGAAGCTCCTTTGCCAGTTTCTCCGCTTCTTCCTTCTTCATCTTCTTCACCTTTATCGGTGCAAGCGTGATGTTTTCCAGTACGGTAAGATGCGGAAAGAGATTGAAGGACTGGAACACCATGCCGACTTCTTCCCTGATCTTCCTTATGTCTGTTGAGGATGAAGCAGTATCTACACCGTCGATGAGAATGTGTCCAGATGTCGGAGTCTCGAGGCCGTTCACACAGCGCAGCATTGTTGATTTACCTGATCCTGATGGGCCGATTATGACGACAACCTCCCCGTCATTTACCGTAAGGGAAGTATTCTTCACAGCATGGAGTATGCCATTAGGCGTATCAAAGTCCTTAGACAGATTCTGTATTTCAATCTTAGCCATTTTTATGCAGCCTTTCCTCAAGAAGTCCCACGAGGCGTGAGAGAACCAGAGTGATAATAAGATAGATAAGTGCTACTACAAGCATTGTCTCAAGAGAAAGGAATGTACGTGAGATGTACATTCTTCCGCAGCGGAGTATATCCTCAAGCGAGAGTACTGATACAAGCGAAGAATCCTTGAGCATGGAAATGAACTCGTTTCCGATAGCAGGAAGGATGACCTTTATAGTCTGTGGAAGAATAATGTACCTGAATGCCTGTGATCTTGACATACCCAGTGCGATTGCTGCCTCCATCTGTCCCTTGGGTATTGCCTGGATACCTGCTCTCACAATCTCTCCCATATATGCACCGAAGCACACGGAAAGGGAGAAAATGGCTGCTATCATACCTTCGACATGGAAAAGAGAACCTACTGCGTAGTAAATGAAGATAAGCTGTACAAGGAGCGGGATTCCTCTTATGAGTTCCACGTAGACGCCGCAGATCATATTGATCCATCTTCGTTTTGAAACGGATCCGAGGCCTGTGAATGTTCCGATGATCACAGCTCCTATGATTGAGAAGATGGTGACTTCGAAAGTTACAGGAGCGCCGCGGAGACATGTGAGGAAGATCTGCCTGTAAGGATCTGGAAAGAAGACGATGAGGACGATGGAGAGGATTATCGCACCAAAAAAGGTCAGACGCCATGATGTGAATACATGTTTCTCGCCTTTTTTGGGGATGAGTACACCATCGGTCATGTTGATGGTCGTGTTTCCTGTCTTAGGAGCATTCGGATCAACTGAGATTGTGTGCTGTCTTATTGCTTCAGCTTTGATTCTTTCATTTATTTCATTGCTGTCCATAGTTTTTCCCGTAAGGTCATAATGTATAAACTTGCATTTTTAGTCAACTAAAATAAGAATACTTATGCAATTAAGCTTTATTTATTGCATAAAAAAGCCATCGGTATGATCCGATGGCCCATAGACAGGGAATGTCTCAGATGATTCCCCACTTTGCCTTGAGTGCATCAAACTCTCCGTTTTCCATGAGAATCTGAAGACCTTCGTTAATCATGTTGAGAAGCTCTGTATTTCCCTTCTGGACACCGATTGCAATCTCTTCAGAAGTGAACGGCTCGCCTGCAACTGTCAGAAGCGATGAGTAGTTCTCATTCTTGAGGACGAAGTCAGAAGCGATGAGTGAGTCACATACTGCACCATCAAGGTTCCCATTGAGCATGTCTTCAATGGCAAGACCGATGTCGTCATATCTTCTGATTTCCACAGGATAGCTTTCAAGAGCGAAATCACCAGTTGTTCCAATCTGTACGCCAACCTTTGCACCTTCAGGAAGGTCATCGATTGATTTGATCTCTGCGCTCTTTGACGATGGGATGATCAGAACCTGACCCTGATTGTTGATAGGAGTAGAGAAGTCAATGGTTGCCTTTCTTTCCTCTGTGATGGTAACGCCCGATGCGACTGCATCATACTGTCCGTTCCTGAGTCCTGCGAAGATTGTGTCCCAAGGAATGTTCTGGACAACAAATGTCTTGCCCACGGCTTCTCCGATCATCGGGACAAGCTCTACCTCAAAACCTGTGAGGTTTCCGTTCTCGTCGATGAATTCAAATGGTGGCCATGTGGCATCCGTTGCGAAAACATATTCGCTCTTCTCCTCATTTGCTCCACTTGCGAAAAGTGTGAGGGGAAGAAGAATCAGAGCAATTGCTATAAATGCATATTTTTTCATTTCTTTGCCTCTTTTATGCCGTTACATTAATATTTATGCAGATATATGTCAATATTCTTGCATGTTTTCTATGCATTTTCTCCAATCGGCTTGATCTTGGTCCTGTATACATAGACATAGAACAGGATCGAGAGCATGAGACCGACAGCTTCTGCTACGGTGAAAGCAAACCATACATTGTCCAGGATTCCTGTAGTTGCAAGAAGGGAAGCAACCGGAAGGAGAACCGCAAGCTGTCTTACGATGGATACTATCATTGCAGCATACCCGACTCCTGTGGCTTGGAATGCGGATGTGAGGCTTATGGAAATTGCCGCAGGAATGAAGCAGATTGAGATTATGCGGAGAGCCGGACGTCCGATTCTAAGCATGTCTTCAGAAGCTGCGAAGAAGGAGAGGAGGAGGTCTGGAAGAAGCTGGAAGAGCAGGAAGCCCACGACCATGATGGCAACAGCGATTGTACCTCCGGTCTTTAGAGTCTTCGTCATTCTCGGTTTCTTTCTTGCTCCATAGTTGTAAGCGACAATAGGAATCATTCCAGCCTGGAGTCCGAATACAGGCATGAACACGAATGACTGCAGCTTGAAGTATACGCCGAGGACGGATACGGCTGTCGCACTGAAGGAAATGAGAATTGAGTTAAGGGCGCTGACCATTACAGTGCTTACGCTGTTCATTATTATCGTAGGGACGCCGACTACGTATATTTCCTTTATTATCTTGCCTGATGGACGGAAGCCTTTGAGTGAGAAGTGTATCTTCACATATTTGTTCTTGCTGACAAAGTAGAGTGCAGCGATCATGGAGACAATCTGGCCG
>CASEGX010000074.1 GCA_949287505.1 uncultured Spirochaetales bacterium
GAACGCTCATTGTCCGTAAGTCCGATAGCCGCTGCAGAATGCCGGTATTCAATCCCTCCGGATGAGTCCATCCGCCATATCTTCATGCTCTCCACAGGAGTCCTTTCTCCTCTTTTCGGAGAAGATACGATTCAGGGGCAGATTGCTCTGGGGGCAGAGTGCGCCCGTCTTATCGGCTCATCATCTCCTGAGCTTGACAAGCTCTTCAACATGGCTGTCTCCTTTGCAAAAAGGATGCATACCGAGCGGAGACTCCGCGTGTTTGATGAATCAATCGCAACTGCCATCCTTGAGCGTCTTGAAGGACGCGGACGCGTGCTTGTCGTCGGATCCGGTGAATTGGCACGTATGATTGCTGCAAAGCTTCTCCAGAGCCATGAGACGGCGATGACGCTCCGGGATCTTTCGAAGACATTCCTCGTGCCGCCTGGCGTTAGAGCTGTAAGCTATGACGACAGAATGAGAGAAGCTGTCTTGTCTGATGCCGTTGTCTCCGCCTCATCTGGACTTGGATATACATTCACGGAGGAGAATCTGCAGCAGCTTGGCAGTAAGATGGTTTTCGACCTTGCATCTCCTCCGGATATTCCTCCATCTGCTTCTGTGATACGTATGGATGACCTTGGAGTGAGGGATGAGAGGAAGGATGATGCAGTTTCATATGTGTCCGCAGCGGCGGATGAAGAGGTCAGGGCCTTCCTGGAATGGAAGGAGAGGTCATTGTCGATTTCCGATGTAAGTGCCAGAGCTGAGAGTATCGCATTTGAGAGTCTCCGTCGTCTTTCCGGCCCCATCGCATCGCTTTCTCTCAGTCCTGATGCGGAAGTCGGGTTCAGGAAAGCCGTCATTGACAGTGTCCGTAAGGCAGCCATCTCAAAGATGATCAGAAAAAATTAGATTTCTTGTCTCTGGAATGGTAAAGTGAATTTATGGATACGGATTATAGAATGATCAGGGCAGATGATGCTGCCGCTCTTGTTGATTTCATGAATAAGATTGCAGGTGATACGGACAATCTTGCCTGTTCGCTTTCCGATGTGGAAAAGCTTGATGCGGCTTCAGAGCGTCTTTTCATAGCAGAGATGAGGAAGTCTCCGTCTGTATATGCTGTGGCTGTCAGCAACGGAGAGATAATAGGCTCGTGTGATATAAGGGTTTCGGACAGGCCCCGGGTAAGGCACAGGGGAGAGCTTGCCATAGCGGTGAGGAAGGAATTCTGGGGTTCCGGTGTTGCTCAGCATCTTTTTGAATTCGCAGTTGCGGAGGCAAAGGAAAAAGGGGTTAGGAAGATCAATCTTGATGTGAGGAAGGATAACGCGAGGGCAATAGCTTTCTATAAGCGGAATGGTTTCGTTTCAGAGGGATTCTCTCCTATGCTCATGTTCGTTGATGGCGAATATGTGGATGGTGAGCATTTTGGTCTGGTGCTCTGAAAATTTGGCCAATGTACTTTACAGAAGTTGAGAATTCGTTTATAAACACTACGGTATGCAGGTCATGCCGGCATTTCAATGCGCCCTTAGCTCACCTGGATAGAGCAACTGCCTTCTAAGCAGTAGGTGACAAGTTCGAATCTTGTAGGGCGTATCTCATATGAAGCAGGATTCCGGTCCTGCTTTTTTCATCTCTGCAGATATCCTATACTTTCTGTTGGCAACATCGGGAAGACAGAATGAAAATAAAAAACCTCATCTCCGTGGAAATGAGGCTTTCAGTCGGGATGAATGGACTCGAACCATCGATATCCTGCTCCCAAAGCAGGCGCCATAGCCGCTAGGCGACATCCCGTAACGAGGAGGGATTATACGGAAAATGGAAGACACGGTCAACAAGATATGGAAAATACTCGATAAATTTTATCCAGAAGAGATTTCCTTCATAGAGGAAGATGATCCCTGGCGGTTTCTCATCACTGTCATGCTCAGTGCATCCACAACGGACAAACAGGCAGTGAAGGCTGCCACAGCGCTTTTCTCTGAGTATCCTGATCCATCGTCGCTTGGCAAGGCTGAGACTGTGAAAATTGAGGAGATTATAAAACCTGCAGGTCTTTTCAGGACGAAGGCTCCCAGAATCCGGGAAGTCTCGGCATATATTGCGGAGAACGGACTGCCGGAAAACGAAGAGGAGCTCACAAAGCTTCCCGGGATAGGAGAGAAGACGGCGGCATGCTACCTTGACCATGTGCTTGCCCTCCCTGCGGTGATTGCAGACACTCATTTCGTACGTGTCTCACATCGCCTTGGCTTTTCTGATACCACAGACCGGCAGAAGGCTGCAGCAGAGATCAGGGAAAGATTTCCAGAGGCAATATGGAGCCGTATGTCGATGGTGCTCAATCTTCATGGCCGAACTCTCTGTCGCCCAAAGCCTGTCTGTCATGATTGCCCTGTGAAATCCCTCTGTCCTTCCTCAGATGCCTGAAGCGCAGTATGCGGAAGCTTTCGCCAGAGTAATCGATGAGAGCAATGCCGGAGACTGTTGTCCTTAATGCAGGAAAGCTGTATTCAGATGCTTCCGGAGATGCAGAGACAAAGAGTCCCTCTGTCCCGGGCCTTGCCGGCGGAAGGAGTGAGAATCTCCCATCCCATACGGCTTTTTCCTGAAAAGAGTACTCACCATCCCCGATATCCATTCTTTCATCAAATACATCCTCGTATGAAGCGATGATGCAAGGGAAAAGTGAATAGACGGTCCAGTCCCCCGTTTTCCTGTAGTATTCAGTAAGTTCCTTTCTCCATCTGAGTCTCGGCTCCTCGTCCAGTGTCAGAACAGTCATGCGTTTCTCCCTTACAGCTATTTACAAAGATTTTGCGTTCATGTATAGTCTTTTAGCTGTGACTGGCATTCCTAACAGGAAGCCTCTCTTTCAGACAACAATATAAGGTGGATGATAACATGGCAAGAAGATGTGATATCTGCGGCAAGGGAACTATTTCTGGATGCATTGTTCCTCGCAAGGGACAGGCTAAGAAGAAGGGCGGTGTCGGTCAGCATATCGGCGTGACCAAGAAGCGCACATTCCAGCCAAATCTCGTTTCCGTTAAGGCTCTTATCAACGGTACACCGAGAACAATCAAGGTCTGCACACGCTGTCTTAGAAGCGGAAAGATCGAGAAGGTGGTATAAGACCACTGTCAATCCGGAAATATGGCTCCCGAAAGGGAGCTTTTCCAGAATATGGAGATAATACTATGAACCCAGTCCGAATCCATGCACTCGAAGGTTCGATGCTCTCCCATCCGCAGGGAGTGAAAAAGCTGATGACGATTTTCAAGGAGGGGGAGGATAAGACTGTGGTCTTCGTTCTTTCTCCTGTATCATCCTCGGATTATCAGCTGTCAACGCTTCTATATGACGCTGCTGAGAATGAGGAGAAGCTCTGGAGCCGTCTGGAGAAAAGCCAGAGCATATGGAATGAGCTTGCTGAAGCATCTCTTGAGAATCCTGAAACCGTTCAGGAGAGGATGAGTGAGTCTTTCTCAGACTTGGAGGAGGTCCTGCGCGCTGTCTGGATCATGAAGGATGTTCCCGGGGCGGCTTCCTCTTATATCGGCACTCTCACATCATCATTCCTTTCCTGGATACTCTCAGAATCATTCACTGAGAATGGTATACATTCTGAGATCCTCTCACCGCGTCAGGCTATAGATACTCCTGAATTCCCGGAAGGTGCTGTTTTCGTCACCGGTGAACTGTATATGATTCCCGCATCAACTGATGCTGCAGGAAAGACAAGAAAGGAAGGAGAGAGCGAGTATACCGCCTCCCTCATTGCAGCTTCCCACAATAGTCCTGTCACGTTCTGGAATTCCCGTTCTCCTCTCTGCACGGCATCCAGAAAGGATGTTCCCTCTGCTTCCGTTATAAGGCACCTCACATACAGTGAAGCGACTGAGCTTTCGTTCTTCGGCGCACCGATTATCCATCCTCAGTCCTTCCAGCCTGCGTCCGATGCCTGCATTCCGATCACGCTGCGCTGCTGGAATGATATAGAAGAAAAAGGCACGGAGATAACAGGGGAAGCTGTCGATGATGGGCTTCTTGTCAAAGCTTTCTCCGTGGTGAGGAACGTTGCGATGATCAATGTGGAAGGATCCGGAATGTCAGGAGTTCCCGGTTTCTCTTCCCGTCTTTTCACCGCTTTGAGAAACGAGCGCATTTCCGTGATACTCATATCGCAGGCATCCTCAGAGTATTCAATATGTTTCTGCGTTCCTCAGCGTCAGGTATCGGATGCTGTCAGGACAATCAGGTCCGAATTCTCTCATGAGATAGCAGAGAAGGGCATCACCGCAATCGACTCAGAGACGGATCTTGCAATCATTGCAGCAGTTGGAGAGGGAATGCCAGGTCACACGGGTACTGCAGGTGCATTCCTGTCGTCACTTGGACGTGCTTCAATCAACGTCAGGGCAATCGCTCAGGGCTCGTCGGAACGCAACATAAGTGCCGTGATAAAGGCAGATGAGAGCGGAAGGGCACTGAGGGCACTTCATTCTGTCTTCTTCCTTTCACAGCAGACTCTCTCTGTCGGTCTCTTCGGTCCCGGGAATATCGGTGGAACGCTTCTTGATCAGCTCTCATCTGAAAGCGACAGGCTTAAAAGGGAATTCGATCTCGACATAAGGGTCCGTGGAATAGCCACATCGAAGAAGATGCTTTTGTCGGAGGAGGGAATCGATCTTTCCTCATGGAGGGATAAATTCCGGAAAGAGGCTGTCGCGTACAACGAGTCGATTTTCCTTTCCCATATTGCAGCATCGTATTATCCTCACAAGGTCATCATTGACTGCACTTCCAGTGAGACCCGTGCAATGCAGTATTCGAAGTTCATCACAAATGGCTTCCATGTGATAACCCCTAACAAGAAAGCAGGGGCGGGGCCTTACTCTTATTACAAGGAGCTCATGGAGTGCACGAGAAAAACAGGGCGCAAGTTCCTCTATGAGACCACAGTCGGCGCCGGCCTTCCTGTAATCTGCACCCTTAAGGACCTCAGGGAGACCGGAGACAGGGTGATAAGCGTCGAGGGAATGGTGTCAGGCACACTTTGCTGGCTTTTCTCTGAGTATGATGGCACTGTACCGTTCTCCGCTCTGGTGAAAAAAGCGAGGGAGCTGGGATATACGGAGCCCGATCCTCGTGATGATCTTTCCGGCATGGATGTCGCAAGAAAGACTGTAATCCTTGCACGTGAGCTCGGATATACAACTGAAACGGGCGATATAGATGTCCAGTCACTTGTTCCCGAGGCGATGAGAGGGCTCACGCTTGATGAGTTCCTTTCAGCTCTCTCTGATATGGATGATGATATGCTCCGTCTTTATGAGGATGCGAAGAAGCGGGGTATGAAACTAAGATACGTCGGCAAGGTAGAGGGCGGGGTATGCTCAGTGGCACTGAAGGAGTATCCACTGGATCATCCATTCTCACAGGCAAAGGGTACGGATAATGTGATATCCTTCAGAACCGCACGCTATGACAGCCAGCCATTGGTGATCAAAGGGCCTGGAGCAGGTCCGGAGGTCACGGCAGGTGGTGTCTTTGCAGATATACTCAGGCTCAGTGCCTATCTTGGTTCAAAGGTATAAGGAGGCAGAATGCGTTACATTTCAACAAGAGCAAAGGGCGATGATTATTTCTCCGCTTCAGATGCGATTCTCAAAGGTCTTGCCCCGGATGGAGGACTCTTTATTCCAGAGCATATTCCATCGATTCCTGAGTCTTTCACTCTGACAGAGGGTGCATGGTATGCCATGTATCAGGCGCTTCTTCCATTCTTTGAAGGTGATGAGCTTGAGAATGATCTGGAGGAGATCTGCAGGAATGCTTTCTCTTTCCCTGTCCCGTTTCACGCAGACGGTGGAAAGGACACGCTTGAGCTCTACTTCGGGCCTACTGCTGCATTCAAGGACTTCGGTGCCAGATTCCTGGCATTCTCAATGGAGAAGCTTCTCAGGAACAGAAATGAGAATCTGACGATACTTGTCGCGACTTCCGGAGACACAGGAGGTGCTGTCGCATCTGCTTTCCATGGCAGGGAGCATCTTGCTGTGAAGGTTCTCTTTCCTGAAGGAAGGGTTGCTGAAAGACAGCACATGCAGCTCACTGGCTGGGATGGAAATGTATCAAGCTATGAGGTTGATGGTACTTTCGATGATTGCCAGAGGATGGTCAAGGAAGCTTTCATGGATGAGAGTCTTCATGATCTTTCTAGTGCGAACTCAATCAATCTCGGAAGGCTCCTTCCTCAGATGGCATACTACGTCTATGCATCGTCGATATACAAGCTCAGATACGGAAAGGACCCTGTGTTCATCATCCCCTCAGGTAATGTCGGGAATGCAACCGGTGCATACTGGGCAAAGGCAATGGGAGCTCCGATAAGCCGCATCGTCCTTGCATGCAATGCAAATAAACCCATTACGGATTATCTTTCAACCGGTCACTATGAGCCACGTGCTTCGATAAAGACCCTTGCTAATGCAATGGATGTAGGTGCACCGTCAAATATAGAGCGTCTTTTCGCGCTTTTCCCGGATATTGAGGCGTTCAGAGCGAATGTCTCGGCATATTCAGTGTCTGATGAGGATATAAAGAGAACAATAAAGGAAGTCTATGATGAGTCCGGATATGTTATCTGTCCTCATACTGCATGTGGTGAAAGGGTGAGACGCGATCATGTGAGAGAGGAGAATTCAGTTGTTGTCTCCACAGCCCATCCTGCGAAGTTCAATGATATCGTGGAGCCTTTGATCGGAAGGGAGATCGCAATACCTAAGAATCTCTATGAGATCATGCATAAGCCCTCAAGGGCGGAGAAGATAGAGGCAGACTATCATCTGCTATTCTCCTGAAAGATTATGATAGAAAACGAAAGCAGAGCCGTTCAGACTCTGCTTTTTTCATCAATTCTTTGCTGCTTCCATCCTGCGCTTCGGCAGCTCGTATATATGTCCTTTGAAGTAGTAGATGATGAAGAGAAGCGATGTCACAACCCATGAGAATGGATATGAGAAGAGCACGCCGAATAGCGTTGAGTCAAATGCCGGTACAACGTAGATCCATATTATTCTCAGCACACAGATTCCGAAAACGGAGATAAGCGTTGGTACGAATGATTTTCCCACACCTCTGATTGCACCGGAAAGAAGCTCTATCGCGATGTATGTGATATACCATGGGACGATATATTTCATTATTTCCACGCCGATGTCCAGCACCGCGCCGTCTGTTATGAAGAGCATCAGGCCATACCTTCCGATGAGGAAGTATCCGGCTTCGATAATCAGCGTCGATACTGCAGACATTATCGTGACAGTTCTGACACCTTTCCTGGCCCTGTCGATCTTTCCGGCACCGAAATTCTGTCCGACAAATGTCGTGATAGCGATACTGAAGGCGTTTATGAACATCCAGAATATCTGATCAAGCTTTGACCACCCGGCCCATGCAGCTGCCGTGTCCGTACCATACTGGTTTATCGCAGCCTGGATGATCAGATTGGATATCGTATACATAATCGACTGAATTCCTGCAGGAAATCCAATCATGAGGATGTTTTTCAGGAGTGTCTTGTCGAATGCAATCTTCCTGATGAAAAGCTTTGATTCATCCTTCTTCCTCATCAGTGTGACAAAGATCAGCACCATTGATAAAAGCTGGGATATCACTGTCGCAATGGCCGCGCCTTCTACATTCATATGGAAGACGCCTACGAAGAGCAGGTCGAGAACGATGTTTGTCAGACAGCTTGCAAGGAGGAAGTAGAATGGGGTTCTGCTGTCTCCCATTGCGCGGAAAATACCTGCACCCATGTTGTACATGACAACAGGAATTCCACCCAGAAAGTATATCTGCATGTAGCTTATTGCAAGCGGAAGAACATCATCAGGTGTGCCTATGGCAACAAGAATCGGTTTTGTGAAGACAAAGCCCAGTACCGATATTATAAGTCCTCCAACCAGAGCCAGTGCGATTGATGTATGGATTGATGCTGAGACCCTCTCTCCGTTTTTGGCGCCATAGTGCTGCGAGATTACGACAGTGGCACCGGATGAGAGTCCAGTGAAGAAACCTATGAGCAGGTTTATAGCAGTTCCGGTTCCTCCGCCTACTGCGGCAAGGGCCTCTTTGCCGAGGAACTGCCCTACGATGATGGCATCCGCTGTATTATACAGCTGCTGGAAGAATGTACCGAAGAGAATAGGGAAGAAGAACGCAAGAAGCTGTTGCCAGATTACTCCCTCTGTGATTCCGTTTCTGTTTAAAGAGTGCTCTTTCACGAGAGGGAGTATAACTTGACATAGGCCTTCTGAGAAGAGGCTAAATCAATCTTGATACAGGTCTTTTCCTTATTGCGATGCACATGGAGCAGTCCTTTCCGAAAAGACTCTCCATTCCGGCAATATATTTGTTTTTCATGGAAAGCGGAACATATGCCTGAATCGTCCCTGCAAAACCTCCTCCATGGACTCTTACCGCTCCCTCACCCTGGAGTATTTCCTCTGAAAGTGCGATGGCAAGGGATACTCCCTGGTCCTTTGGAGATGAGGATGGATATACATTCTGCAAGAAGCGGAATGAGCTGTTGCCGCTTTCTGTGACGAATGCCAGGAATCCATCGATATCACCCTCCTGGAGTGTCTGGAGCATGAAGCCGACTCTCTTGTTCTCCGTGAAGAAATGATAGGCTCTGAGGAGCGCCCTGTCGTTGCCTATTTTCTCCCTGATGTCCTTTATATCGCGAAGGAAATCACTGAATGCGACCTCTCTGAGATTCTTCTTGCCATAGTATGCCGCAACCTCCCTCATCTCAGGAGGAACCGCAGCGTATTCACCGGTAAGGTCTGCATGTGAACCGCGTGTGTCAGTGATGATCATCGTGTATCCATAATCTTCAAATGACACGTCCACGGGTGTTATGACAGGGTTGTCATTGTCCTTGAAGTCTATGCCTATGACACCGCCGTGCGCACAGCATGCCTGATCGAGTAGGCCTGAAGGCTTTCCGAAATACACGTTCTCTGCATACTTTCCGATCTTGGCAAGTTCTATCGGTGAAAGATTGTCATCATTGAAGAGGTTGTTGAATATCTCGGCAATGAGGACCTCGATTGCCGCAGATGATGAAAGCCCGGAGCCTCCGAGAACCTTTGTGGTCGTATTCGCTTCCCATCCTCTTATGTCTATTCCTCTTTCCTTGAAAGCTTTCGCGATTCCCCTGACAAGGCTGTCCGTACCGTTTTTCTCGCCGCTTCTCACCTCCAGGTCCGAGATGTCCACATCGACTACAGGGAATCCCTCACTTGCGATGATTACACGGTTGTCATTCCTTTTTGAGACAGCTCCTATCGTGTCGAGATTAACAGATCCTCCGATGACGCAGCCGAGATTATGATCGGTATGGTTTCCGCCTATTTCCGTTCTGCCTGCTGCCGAGAATATAGCAGGATCATTGTTTCCGAAAAGCTCCTTGTGCTTCTCGACAAGATGCGAAAAGCGTTTGTCCATTTCCTTTTCATCGTATTCCTTCCCGTAAAGATCAGGATAAACAGAATGAAGATCTGAAATCATCATAAACTCCTTTTATGCAATCTTAGCATAATATATCGCTCTGAGGAATGTTCATAAGCTTGCGTATTACCAATAGGACATGTTTATAACTCTTTTTCCCATTCTCCTGATCTTCCCTTCTTCCGCAAGCGTGATGATTGCTTTCCTTATTTCCTCCTCACTCCATGTGCATAGCCGTCTGCTGAATATTGACGGAGATGACAGGGCAGCCGATGCATTGTCTATTGATGAGAGCGGATGAAAGAGGAGATAGCGGAGAATCTCCTGTTCCCCGGCCCGGATATATCCGTCATCCGTGCAGGAGGAACATGCAAGGCAGCCATCTGTTTCCGTCTCTTCATTCATCATGTGAAGAAGTCCTGTCCTGATGCAGCTTCTCTTTTTGAAAACAGTGGAGAGCGGTGTATCCTCATCATCTGAGTAGAGAACATACGAGTCCATGCGCCTTCCGTCCCTTCCTCCACGTCCTGATTCCTGCAGGAAATCAGAAGCGGAGAAGGGTAGTGAAAGATGTATGATCGTCCTTATGTTTTTCTTGTCGACTCCCATTCCATAGGCCGATGTTGATGCAAGGACTGCAGTTCCTGACTTTCCAAACCACGTTTCCGTATCAATCTTTTCATCCCTTCCCATTCCTGCATGATAGTGCCTTGTCTCAAAGTACCTGGAAAGATATGTGGCAGTTTCCTCTGCCAGGTTCCGGGAGCGGCAGAAAATGACGGCAGGTCTGGAAGATCGTGGCATGAGTATTTTTACAGCGTCCTGCATTTTCGAGAGGCTCTTCACTGCATGATAGAAAATGTTTTCCCTGTCCGAGCTGCATCGCACTATGCTTGCTTCACGACCTCCGAAGATGTGCTCTGTGATTCCTTTCTCGATTCTCTCATCCATCGTTGCCGTGAAGGCGAGGATTATGTGTGGTTTTAGTTCCTTTATTATTTCCGGCAGCAAGAGGTATGATGACCGGAAGCTTTCTCCCCATGTAACTGCTGTATGCACCTCATCAATAACAAGAAGTTCCGTCTTGTCCCTGAATGCTTTTAGTTCTCCTCTTTTCTTCATCGAAATAAGCATCTCCGGATTGGTGATCATCACTGTATCGCTGCATCTTATGAATGAGGAGATGAGTCTTTTTCTCTCATCCTGCCCGAGCCCGCCTCGGAGAAGCACATGAGGAATGCCGCATGCCCTGAATCTTTCTGCCTGATCATTCATAAGTGAGAGCAGCGGGTATATTATGATGCTCCTTTTTCTCATCACTGCAATCGGATACATGAAGCAGAGTGACTTGCCGCTTCCTGTGGGCAGCACGCAGAGGATTCTCCCAGTCTCGTTTCTCTCCGCAGCCTCGAATATGTGTGATATCGTCAGCTCCTGGTATGGCCTGAGATATGAAATGCCGAATCGTTCTTTAAGAAATGTCCTATCTTCTATCATGAGAATATATACACTCTGCAGAGGCATTACGGCAAAAATAAATCCCGGTTTCCCGGGATTCCATGACCTTGGCCTCTTATGCCAGAGGAAGTATATATTCGTTACCATCTATCGAAACGTTGACAGAATCGCCAACAGCTTCAAGAATGGCTTCATATCTTTGCTCCTCGTACTCGATGCTGAGGTCAAAAACGATGGAAGCGCTGTTGAGTGACTCAGTTGATCCCTTCAGTATGGTCACGCCGTTTTCATCTGCATAATCCTTTGTACATGTGTAAGGATAATCATCTTTTTCCGCGACATTCCAGTACTGCGGATCCTCTGCTATTTTCATTACGGCTTCCATTACCTTCTCAGCAAGTTCCTTGTCTACAGAAGCCGATGGTTTATCGGTCTCTCCCGATGTTCCTGGTGTCCCGCTGCAGCCGAAAAGGCATAACAGCGCCACAAGCATTACACATATGAATGAAAATCTTTTCATAGATCCTCCTGTAGTGAGGCTACCCCCCCCCGGTAAGACCATGTCAAGTTCTTCACCCCGTCTTGGACAGTTTTGTGTGTAATTTATATTTAAAATATATAAATCCGTATTTGGATTGATTGTATGCATATTTGATTGCGTGAAGGTCAATAAAATAGGTGAGCCGAAGCTCACCTTATTCTCAGCACCCGGATACGGAGCAGGATGTCTTTGCTGGTGGGACTGCGATTATCCTTTCCAGTTCAGGCTTCTTCTTGAGCTGCTCCTTAAGAGCACGTGCACGTGCCTTGTTCACATAGTCAGGGCTTTCGAATGTGTAATGGAAATTTGTATGGATGTCGTATGTTCCGTTCATAAGCGCATAGGCATCCTCTGTCATTACAAGCTCTTCATCTGTCGGTATGACAAAGATCTTCACAGGGCTCTCATCCTTGGAGATGCATGTTTCTGCATTGCGGCAGTGTGAGAGATCGTTCTTTTCCTTGTCAATCATTATGCCAAGATTCTCGAGTCCTTCACATGCACCGTATCTGATATGCTCTCCCATTTCACCGACACCTGCAGTGAACACGATGGCATCAACTCTTCCAAGAAGGGCGGCATATGCACCTATATACTTCTTGATCCTGTGTGTCTCCATGTTGACACCAAGCATAGCCTTCTTGTCGCCATTGTTTGCAGCTTCATGCACATCACGTCTGTCTGACATTCCGCATATGCCCACAAGTCCTGACTTCTTGTTGAGGTATGTATCCATATCCTTTGCTGTGAGTCCTGTATTGTTGCAGATATATGGGATGATTGCAGGATCGAGATCACCGGATCTTGTACCCATCACAAGGCCCTCAAGCGGAGTAAGACCCATTGAAGTCTCCACACATACGCCATTCTTGACAGCGCATGCAGATGCACCGTTTCCGATATGGAGGATTATGAGATTTGTGTCCTCATTCTTCTTTCCGAGAAGAAGGGCAGCACGCTTTGCGCAATAGAGATGGCTTGTGCCGTGGAAGCCATAGCGGCGTACATTGTACTTTGTATACCATTCATATGGTACGGCGTACATGAAAGCCTCTTCTGGCATTGTCTGGTGGAATGCGGTATCCATGACGATTGCATGTGGTACATCCGGCATGAGCTTTCTTGCAGCCTCGATACCCATTATGTTTGCAGGCATGTGAAGCGGTCCGAGAGGAATTATGCCCTTAAGCTGCTCTACAACCTCATCCGTGACGAGTGTGGACTTCTTGAAAAGCTCTCCTCCGTGGAGGACACGATGTCCTACCGCGCCGATTTCGGAAAGCGATTTGATACAGCCATACTTCTCATCTACAAGCATCTTCAAGATCAGCTCGATAGCTTCCTTGTGAGTCGGGGATACAAAGCGTTCCGAATACGTTTCCTTGCCAAGTGATTTCTGCTCGATAGTCGAATATTCAAGGCCGATACGCTCGACGATACCGACACAGAGCACATCCTTCTGATCCCAGTCATATACCTGGTATTTGGCAGATGAGCTGCCGCAGTTCAGCGTGAGTATAACCATATTTTCAATTTCTCCTGATTACAGCAGGAAACGGTATCAGAAATGTGACTGAAAGTCACTATCCATGCGTGTTCAATATTGCATTTAGTCTATTCTTGGCCGTTTGCCGCACCTGTGGCGTATAGCTATTATGGGAAAACTCTTTCTGCTTGTATTCATGATGCTCAGCACTCTTAGTCTGGGGTCTGCTTCGCTCTCGGTTTCTTCCGGACACGGCAGCATCCGTGGGGATGATTTCGCCTTTGATTTCTCCCGGGGCAGCGCTTATCTCAATCTCGGCCTTCTTTCATATGGGGATATATCCTCTTCGGGAATGGTCGGAGTCTTCGCAGATCCTTATGGATTCGGACATGATTTCTTCCCAGATGTTTCCAGCACAGGAGATGAACGCTCTGGCTTTGTCCTCTCCCTTGGTGCTTTCAGTTTCGTCTTCTCCACAGACAGCCGGCCCCTTACAGGTATCTCTTTCCGATCTGAGCACATTGAGGCCTCTGTAATGCATGCATATGGAATTGAAGAGGAAAGGGGTTTCCATGAATCTCCTGATGCTCTGACTTCATTCGGCACATCATATGCCTCCCTGAAGCTTGAATACGGGCCTTTCCGTATGCTCCTCCTTTCCTCATATGCTGCGGAAGTCGGAAGCAGATCATTCATTTCAGGACACATCTCACATGATGCATATTCCCTTACGGTTTCGCTCGGGTCACTCATTGCATTGTATGAGGAAAATGAGAGCGTGTTCGGAATCAGGGGAAGCTTCGGAGAGGATGGCTTTGTTTTTCTCTTCTCCCATTCAATCGGACACGCTCCTGTTTTCAGTGAGGATTATCTGAGTACCGAATCCTATGCATCGGCTGTTCTCAAGCTCGGAAACATAGTATTGCATAGCGAGGCAGAGTCGTCATTCACAGAAAGCGGCAGGCGTAAGCATCGGGAGCGCTTTTCTCTGGAGACAGAGTATCTGAGGCTGGGGTATGACACAGATGACGGGCCTTTTGTAATAGTGGACGGCAATCACATATCCTTCGGCTATGAGGATGGATACCCGTTTGTGAGGCTCATGTGGGAACTTTCAGGTGAGTGCTTTTCAGCTCTTCTGGAGATCTCATCAGAGGGAGAGCTTGATGTCTCTCTCCGCGTCGTCATCTGAAGTTTCCCAGAAGCGTTATGGATCTCTCGAGTCTGAGCCCGAGCTTCTCTTCTACTGTCTTCTCGGCTCTTGTGATGAGGCGATAGATTTCTTCTGACGTGCATCCCGGGTATGTGAGGATTGAGTTCGGCTGATACTCTGAGAATTCTGCACGGCTTCCGTTTTTTCCCGTGAGCCCTGATTCCAGAATAGCATCGCATGCGCTGATGACGGACGTATCACGGAAGATCTCGCCTGAGAATCGCCTGCAGGGGGGAATGTACATCTTCTCGACGAATTTCTCCTTCCTTACACGGGCCTCCGCTGTCTGTCTGGAAGGGGTGAGGCGCAGGGCTATTGAGATGATCACCTCATCGCTATGGAAAGAGCTCTTCTGTTTCCTGAAGTAATCGTGAAAGCTCGGTCTCCGATGAATCTCCCCGTTTGCCGTAATGTAATCTGCATAGAAGAAAACATCGGAGATGGACCGTTCATTCGCCGTTGCGTTTACAGATACAGCCCCTGCAATCGTTCCTGGGATTCCTGCAATCTCCTCCAAGCCTATCAGATTATGCTCGATTGCGACGTTGATGATGTTGTCCAGTGTCTCTCCAGGTGCTGTGATGATCAGGTCCCCTTTTATCGACATTCCCTTCATTCCTGCTGTGGATATCACCAGACCCGGTATGCCGTCATCTGCAACAAGGATGTGCGTGCCTGAACCGATTACAGTGATCGGAAGGCCTTTCCTGTAAGCTATCTCCACGGCATGTACAGCATCCTGAATATTCCGTGGCTCTGCATAATACTCAGCCCGTCCTCCTGTTGAGAAGGATGTATGGCGGCTCATATCCATATTCTCGGTGAGTACCAAACTGCTGAGTTTCTGATTCCTTGTTGCCATATAATGATTCTAACAGAAAACCGGAAAGAATAAACTGATGTTGAGATTGACAGGCAATTCGGAATATTATGTCAGGAAGCAGGAGGGCTTTATGAAACTTTATAACACGATGTCCAGAAGTATCGAAGAATTCGTACCCATTGTTCCGGGTCATGTCTCGATGTACTGTTGTGGCCCTACAGTCTATAACTATGCACATATCGGAAATCTCAGGACATATATCTTTGAGGATGTTCTCAAGAGAACGCTGGAGAATGCGGGATACAGCGTGAAGCATGTCATGAATATAACGGATGTCGGCCATCTCACAGGTGATGGAGATGATGGAGAGGACAAGATGGAGAAGTCTGCCAGGGAAACGGGAAAGAGCGTATGGGATATCGCTGAATTCTATACGAAGGCTTTCTTCCGGGATGAGGAGGCTCTTCATATCATACGTCCGGATATTGTCTGCAAGGCAACGGATCATATACAGGACATGATTGCGCTTATCAAACGCCTTGAAGAGGGTGGGCACACATATACAGCTGGCGGGAATGTCTATTTCTCAATTGACTCAATTCCTGACTACGGCAAGCTTGCGAGGCTGAATATCGATGATCTCAAAAGCGGTGCGAGAATCGAGATTGACTCCAATAAGAAGAATCCGAAGGATTTCGTCCTCTGGTTCACGAATTCCAAATTCGCAGGACAGGCAATGACCTGGGATTCTCCATGGGGAAGAGGATACCCCGGATGGCACATTGAATGCTCTGCCATGTCCATGAAATACCTTGGAGAGCATTTCGATATCCATTGCGGTGGCATCGATGCTATTCCTGTTCATCACACGAATGAGATTGCCCAGTCGGAGGCTGCTACCGGCAAGACCTGGGTCAATTACTGGTGCCATGGTGAGTTCCTTCTGATGGGAAATGCCAAGATGTCAAAGTCCACAGGAGGCTTCGTGACTCTTCCTGTTCTCGAGGGGAAAGGATATAACGCTCTTGATTACCGTTATTTCTGTCTCTCTGGCCATTACAGAAGCCAGCTCAGATTCTCATTCGAGGCACTGGATTCGGCAAAGGCAGCGAGACAGGGACTGATGGACAGGGTCGCTTCATTGAAAGAGGAAGGAAAGCCGTCAGAGAATCCAGGAGAGGCTGCACTTGGCTATATGAAGGATTTCGATGAGGCAATGGAGAATGATCTGGGAGCGCCTCAGGCTCTTTCTGTTCTCTGGAAGCTTGTGAAAGACAGCGCTGTTGGCGCCTCCGATAAGCTTGCTGCTCTCTATCATATGGATAAAATCCTTGGTCTTGGGCTTTCTGAGGCTGAGAAAGCTGCTGTGACAGTGGGGACGGAGGAAGATCTTAAGCTGCTGCAGGAGCGTGGAGAGGCAAAGAAAAACAAGGATTACAAGAGGGCTGATGAGATAAGGGAAGAGCTCAGGAAGAGAGGCTTCAATGTGAAAGACACACCTTCCGGAGCAATTCTTGAACCAATTGTGTAACCTTTTCTGGAGTGAATTGTTAATAATATGGAGATAAAGAGCACTGACCGGGATGATTTCAAGCGTATCTACGATGATAACTATCATCTGCTGATACAGGTGATTATGCACATCGTGTATAACATTGAAATCGCGGAAGATCTCACGCAGGAAGCCTTTGAAAGGTTCTATGTGAAGAACATGACCTTTCCCAGTGAGGATGATGCGAAATACTGGCTGATAAGGGTAGCCAAGAATCTTGCACTGAATCATATAAGGCGCAACAAGCGTGAGATAGAAATGGTGGAGAAGGCCAGGCAGAATCCTTCGTCGTCCGTGGAGATGCGGGATGCCGCACAGGCAGCGGTCGAAGCAGATGAGCGGAGGGTTGTCAGAAATGCTATTGAAAGCCTTCCGGAGAACCTGAGGCTGGTAATACAGCTGAAAGAGTATTCCGGACTGGACTATAAGGCGATAGCAAAAGTGCTTGGCATTTCCGAGACTAATGTGAAGGTGAGGGTTTACAGAGCCAGAAAGAAGCTTGAGGAAGCCCTTTCGACGGAGGATAGGGATGTGTATTGATTCGCAGATGCTGTCAGCTTATCTTGATGGGGAACTGCCAGAACCATACAAAAGCCAGGTGGAAGAACACCTTGAGCACTGTGCAGCTTGCCGTAAGCATCTTGATGATATGAGAGCATTGGAGATGAAAATCCAGTCAGCAGAGTTCCCGGAGGAGCAGTTGATGCGGAACAAGGACAGGATTTTCTCTCTGCTTGATAAGAAATATTTCCAGAATGGAAACAAGGTCAGCTTTATCCGCAGACGCCTGGAGATATCGCTTCCGTCGCTGATAACGGCGGCGGCAGCGGTTGTCTTTATCTTCATCGGAGGCTTCATGTTCTTCGGAACATCCTCCGAACAGACGGAAGATATCCTTCCATCGTTCGCACTTCAGGCAGACAGCGCGAATGTCCACTATGTTTCGGACAATGCAGGTCTTGAAAGCTACACGCTTGAGGAGATTCTGCAGTATCTTGACAGCAAAGGCTATAACGTCGATATTTCGATAAAAGGTCTGCAGCCGCTTGAGACATATCAGTCAGAAGAGGTTGCAGAATAAAGCATTACCATTGGGGATGGGAGATGGGATCGGCAGGTCATAAAAGGCCTGCCATCTTTTTTCTCATCCGAAAGCTTTTTCGAAAAGGCCGTCATCTTCAGGAAAATGTGTGACAAAGCCGACAGCAATCTCATGGCCGGTTGCCTCTATTATCCTTCTCGCACCATCTGCTCCGAAAGCTCCGCAGAGCTCAATGGCATCATAGCCCTCATTTCTGAGAGAAACGGCAATTCTCTCAGCGTTTTCGATGTCGGGGACTCCGATCATTCTTGTCGTGTCACTTCTCTCTGGAAACCGTACATCGTCTTTTCCGCTGTACGGTCCCATTATCAGAAAGGCATATTTCATACTACATCCTGGAATAGAGGTCTTTGTAGATCTCTGCGGATTTCTTCCACGACCAGTCTTCCTCCATTCCTCTCTTCTGCATGTGATCCCAAAGCTCATGGCGGTTGTACCAGATCCATTCAGCATGCTTGATCCTGTCAAGAAGATCTCCGCCGGAGTAATTGTGGAATGAGAATCCCGTCCCCTTGTCCTCGTATTCATTGAAAGGCTTGACAGTATCCTTCAGGCCTCCGATTTCGTGAACGATAGGTATCATTCCATACCTCAGGGCAATAAGCTGTGTCAGCCCGCATGGTTCAAATGCCGATGGTACGAGAATGGCATCAGCGCCTGCATATATTCTGTGTGCAAGAGGATCGGAGTAGGCGATAACTGCTCTGACTTTTTCAGGGTATTTCCCCTGGTAATATCTGAACATGTTCTCGTAATAGTTGTCTCCTGTTCCAAGGACGATGATGTTGACGTTCAACGAGCAGATCTGATCCATTACCTGGTCGATTATGTCCAGGCCTTTCTGGTCGGTAAGCCTTGAGACGATTGCAAGTGTCAGAACATCCGGATTCTCCTGCATTCCGAGTTCCTTCTGCAGCTCTTCCTTGTTTTTCTTTCTCTTGCTTTTCCTGTCACGTATGGAATAGTCGTAGCTGATGTTCTTATCGGTTGCGGGGTTCCATGCCTTGTAATCTATTCCGTTGATGATACCCCAAAGCCTCTCATGTCTCCATTTGAGGATATCCTCAAGGCCTTCTCCGAATTCCGGTGTCTGTATTTCCCATGCATAGCTGTTGCTGACTGTCGTGATGTAATCCGAATATACGAGACCACCACGCATCATCGTGCAGTTCCAGTCATTTTTGGGAATCGATCTGTCCTGATATGGGCTCACGAGAAGCCCAGGTTCGAATACCTCGTCAGGCAGCGCGGATACCCATCTGATATGACCGACATCCCACTCTCCCTTGAATCTTATATTGTGGATTGTGAATACCGTCCTGATTCCTCTGAAGAACGGATCGCCCTGGAAAACGGTATTCAGATACACAGGAATCAGGGATGTCTGCCAGTCATGGCAGTGGATGATGTCCGGACGGAAACCAATGAGAGGAAGGGCTGAAAGCACAGCCTTTGAGAAATATGCGAATCTCTCGAGATCCTGATAGAGATCATAGTATGGCACGACACCGCCGAAGTACTGTTCGTTATCAATGAAGTAGTATGTGATTCCATCGTGTTCGAGCCTGTGAACACCGACATAGATCCTGTTATCCATCTGGAAGTAGTAGATGCATTCCATCTTCTCCCTCCATTCCGGTTTTATTGCATGATAATTCGGGATTATCACACGGATATCATATTCATCTTTATCAAATGCCTGTGGAAGACTTCCAACAACATCTGCGAGTCCTCCTGTCTTTACAAATGGCACACATTCTGAAGCAGCGAAGAGTATTTTCTTCATTTTCCTTCCTCCCGTCTTTCTTCTGATAATTATAACGCCTAATCGTTGCATTCACACCTTTTTTCACACGGCTTTCCTCAGTTGTTGGAAATTCCCTAATCTGATAAACTCGATGCGACGTCATGGAGGCGGTTTTTTATGAAAGCAGTGGAACTATCGCGTAATTACGATCCAAAGGATTTCGAAGAGCGGATCTATGAAGAATGGAAGGCAAAGAAGGAGTTCGGTCCTTCTTCTTCCGATAACGAGCACTTCTCAGTTGTCATGCCACCGCCGAATGTAACCGGTATTCTCCATATGGGCCATGCCCTCAACAACAGTCTTCAGGATATCATCGTAAGATATTACAGGATGCTTGGACGCCCAACGCTGTGGGTGCCTGGCACAGACCATGCTGGAATCGCTACGCAGAATGTCGTGGAGCGTCAGCTTCAGAAGGAAGGCCTGAGGCGTCAGGATCTTGGCAGGGAAAAGTTCGTGGAGCGCACATGGCTTGTTAAGGAGAAGCACCACGACATCATAAAAAAACAGCTTGAGAAGATGGGCTGTTCCTGCGACTGGGACAGGGAGCGCTTCACGATGGATGAAGGCCTGTCAAGAGCCGTAAGAGAAGCTTTTGTCACGCTCTATGAGCGTGGGCTCATCTATAAAGGCAAGTATCTTGTCAATTACTGCCCGAAGTGCGGAACCGCGCTTGCAGATGATGAGGTGGAATATGAGAATGTTCCCGGAAAACTCTATGATGTGCGCTATCCGTATGCTGATGGCTCCGGATTCATAACAGTTGCGACAACCCGTCCTGAGACGATGTTCGGCGACGTTGCTGTTGCCGTCAATCCCGAGGATGAGAGATACACATCAATTGTCGGCAAGGAGCTTCTGCTTCCTCTGACTGACAGAAGAATCCCTATCATAACAGACAGCTTTGTCGACAAGGAATTCGGAACGGGTATGGTCAAGATCACACCTGCGCACGATCCAAACGACTGGGAGTGTGGAAGACGTCATAACCTTGAGGCAATAAACCTCCTCAATCCGGATGGAACCCTCAATGAGAATGTCCCCGAGAAATACAGAGGAATGAAAGCCGAGGAGGCCAGAAAGCTTGTCGTAGAGGATCTTGAGAAGGCAGGATACCTTGTGAAGACCACGGATCACGCACATGATGTGGGACACTGCTACCGCTGTCATACGACAGTGGAGCCATATCTTTCAGAGCAGTGGTTCGTGAGCATGAAAACACTGGCTGATAAAGCTCTTGCAGCCTGGAAGAACGGAGATATCGTATTCTATCCGAGAAGATGGGAGAATACATATGTTCACTGGATGGAGACAATCCGCGATTGGTGTATATCACGTCAGCTCTGGTGGGGACACCGTATTCCTGTCTGGTATTGTCAGGATTGCGGGAAGATGATTGTCTCTCGCACCGATCCTTCCGAGTGCCCTGACTGCCATGGCCATAATCTGAAGCAGGATGAGGATGTTCTTGATACATGGTTCTCTTCCTGGCTTTGGCCGTTCTCAACACTTGGCTGGCCAGACAAGACACCAGATCTTGAAAAGTTCTTCCCGACAAATACCCTCGTGTCCGCTTACGACATCATATTCTTCTGGATTTCCAGGATGATCATGGCATCTGAGGAGTTCCTGGGAAAGGCTCCTTTCCGCGACATCGTCATCACCGGACTTGTCCGCGATATCCAGGGCAGGAAGATGTCAAAGTCCCTCGGCAATGGTATCGATCCTATTGAAGTTATTGACAAGTATGGCGCTGACGCCATGAAATTCACGCTCTGCTATCTTGCTGCACAGGGGCAGGATGTGATGATTGACATGGATTCCTTCCGTCTTGGTTCCAGATTCGCAAACAAGATCTGGAATGCTACAAGATACCTTCTGATGAATCTTGAGGGAAGGAATCTTGTTGAGATCAGCCGCGACAAGCTCACCATCATGGACAGATGGATTTATTCCAGATTCAATGCAGCTGCGGCAGCCATTGCAGGTGCAATGGAGAACTACCGCTTCAATGAGGCCGCACAGACAATCTATTCATTCTTCTGGAATGATTTCTGCGACTGGTATATCGAAGCTTCAAAAGGCAGGCTTTTGCATGGAAGCGATGAAGAGAAGGACATTCAGGTATCGATACTCATGGATATCCTTGAGAGAAGCATGAGACTCATGCATCCGTTCCTCTCATTCATCACAGAGGAAATCTATCAGAAGCTGCCGAATCATAAAGGTGATGTGATCGTCTCATCCTATCCTCAGGCAGACAGTGCCCTTGAGGACAAGGAAGCTGATGCGCTTGTTTCCGTTCTTCAGGAAGCCGCAAGGCTTGTGCGTGCAGCGCGCTCCAACCTTCAGATCGCGCCTGAGAAGAAGCTCAGGGTTGTGATCCGCATAGGTGAGGACAATGCTGTATCATCATTCATGCGTGATGAAGCAGGACTTCTTTCTGTATTCATGTCAGCAAGCTCAGTGACAATCGATACGACAGGAAGTGAGGATGTCAAAGGTGCGCTTCCTGCGACAGGCCTTGGTTTTGAGGCATTTGTATTCGTGCGTGAGGCTGTTGATGTAGATGCTGAGATAAAGAGGCTTGAGTCTGAGATCGTGAAGAATGAGAAGCTTCTTGAAGGATCTGTCAAGAAACTCTCGAATGAGAACTTCATCTCACATGCAAAGCCCGAGGCTGTCGAGAAGGAGAGATCCAAGAAAGCTGAATTCGAGGATAAGATCCATAAATCCAGAGAGCATATTGAACTTCTCAGGTCATTCTGAGTGTCCAAGGCCTCCTTTTCTGCTACAATCTCATTGAGAATAGGTCGAGATAGCAGAAGGAGGCTTTGTGGATAATCTCCTCAGCGAGCTTGATAGAACAATAGGGATGCTCTGTGCTCTCCGTTTCAGGGTTGAGAAGTCCGGCGTGGATGAGAAAGCAACGGCTGAAGGGGTTTCAGAGATTGCTGCGATTGCAGGAAGACTTCTTGACGGAAATGAGAGTGGAAGGGGAAGGCTTCCATCCCGTAATGTATTCGGAAAAAAGTGAAAACCTCCTTGCGGGAGGTTTTGCTTTTACCGTGATTCCTTTTTCAGTTTTTCTATCAGCATGTCGATATGGCTTTCAGTGAGGGCAGGATTCAGAAGCGTGAACTTGAGCATCACACGGTCATTGAACACGGTCTGTCCTATTACA
>CASEGX010000075.1 GCA_949287505.1 uncultured Spirochaetales bacterium
GAACAAGGAATTCATTGAAGAGAGAATCATTTCCGTAACCCTTCCAGAAGGTACAGAGCTCTCAGATATTTCCACCCCTTCAAACTTCAATCTTGACAGGACATATTTCCTTTACACCACACCCGAAGACAATACAGATTCAGCCACACCTGATGACAACATCAAGCACTATGGCTTCATCGAAAGAGACAGTGTAAATACCTCATCTCTTACAATCACAGGTGGTGTTGCAGTGCACGAAGCAGCCACCATTTTCGGAGACAGAGCTGTAAGGGTATATACAGACGGCTCAGACAAAGGATACAAGAATCAGAACCATTTCTACCTTATAAATAATGAGGGTACTGCAATAGAGGATGATCATCCTTTCTCCCGTGGTGATTACGACAATCTTCCGATGGGCTGCGATGGAGAATATGTCATCACTCTTGATGGTGACATGTACAACATCGAAACAGAGAGGACAACGGACCTTGTAAATGACCTTATCTATCGTGTGAATGATATGATGCCGGTATACGACAATGGAAATGGAGATAAGATCGGATACCTCTATCGCGGTGGCATATACTTCAATCCAGCAGGAGCAGATACGGCCCCATATGTCATTGAAATTTCTGATGACAACGACCTTATCACATCGGCATGGATCGGAATGAAAGACAACAGCTATCTCATGGTCACACAAGAAAATGGTATCTGGGTCGTGACTCTCGAGGAAGGCACGAACAGATATTCAGGATCGATTCATGAATTCTCTGCAGAAGATGGAGCAATTTCAGAGTATCTGAAATAAGGTCACAGTTAATTACAATCCTCCAGGCCAGAACAGTCTGGAGGATTTTTTACAGGCTCAGTCCAGGACTTTAACAATCAAAAAACGGGAAGCTCAGTTCTCTAATACTGCAATCGGGAAAACAGTAGTGAATGTTCCAGCAGTTACGGAAGTTGAAGCATCAAGCGTAACTGTAACAGTTGCGGTATTTCCATCTTGTACAATGCCTGAAGGAGCTTCTAACTTCACTATTTCAGGAAGACTTCCGATGTTCATCTGAATCGTGCTTAAATCAATATTTCTTATAAGAAGCGAATAGTTATCATCTGTGAAAGGGTCGCCTGCATTCACAGGATTGTATGTGTAGATTTCCATATTCAGAATCTTTCTCGGGTAAGAACCAACATAATCCTGCAGTTTAATTGCCTCTGTGCTGATTGAGGTGTTTTCCCGATTACCTTCAGTCCCAGCATGAATAATTATGGTCGCAGGAACTCCTTCAGTCGTATTAATGGACTCAGCATCAACATCAATCTCATAATCCAGATTGCTCATTCCAATCTCTCTGTAGCGTTCATTACCGTCTTCGCCATACACAGCAATGACACTGAGAGAAAGCTCTTCGGGTTCTGTTCCATCTTCCCCATAAATGAGATAGAGAGGGATTGTCATGGGATAAATCCGTTTAATCTCATAGCACTTAACCGGAAGAGATATCTCAGTCGGTACTTCGTCCTTGCCGATAAGAACCATAACCTTCGCAATTGCTCCATCGTGTACTCTGCCATCAACTGAATCAATGGATATCTCAGAATCTATAGGCGATGATACTCCGTCCTTATAGATTCCATACACCGTGAAAGCAGATGGATCGAATTCATCGCCTTCAAGGAAATCTGCAGTCTGTTCAATATATGCATCCATCAGGATATGAGGAGTTTGAGCAATTTCGACATACAGATAATATCGATCACCATATACATCGGCATAGACCCGGTCTCCATAGCTTACTACTCCATCGTCGTTTTCAAGATGCACAACACCTAAACCCTGGATATTGATAACAAAACCATTATCGAAAGAGACCCATATAGTGAAAATAGAGGGATCAAACGGTTCAAGATTCTCTGTAGTCCCAGTTTGACGTATTTCGACAGTCTGAACCTTAGTGGTTGTCAAGAAGCAGCCAACATCAAACTGAAGATATTGCTCAATACCCGCAAAGGAAAAGGACGCAGTTCCAATGAGATGTCCCTCTTCGTCTCGCTCGAGCTTAAAATCATGCTCGCTCTCCGTTCCGTCAGTGAAAGTGAGGACAAGAGAGAAATCCTCATCACTTGCATCCCGATAAGGCAAGTTATCCATAGCGAAATTGTTGCAGTTCATCTCCCAACCAATGAGATCAGCAAAACCTTCACTTCCATCTTCGTTAAGGTAATACTTCCCGGTCCTTCCCCATACAGAAACCTCTGACAGCTCAATGCTTCGAATTGATCCATTGCCCGAAGTGACAACAGAACCCTTTATGAAAGTACCGTCCAGGTCATAATAACCTTCTGACGAATAAATCTTTCCGTTCTGAGTTTCAGATGTTATCTGCATCTGTCCCTTTTCAATTCCATACTCGACTGCGAGCATGATGGCATCCTCTTCTGAAGAGATTTTCCTAGCCGGCTGAGAACAGGAAAGAAGCAAAGCAAAAACGAAGAGTGTTAAAACGGTATACCTGAAATGGTGTTTCATGATTGTGTATTATATCTAATGAACAGAAGGCTATGCAGTACCAGAGAAGAGTTACTGCTACAAGAAGGTAAAAGAGAAATCGCATCTCTTCACTGTTTATTGTGAAAAATCCTCCAGGCCATAACCCGGAGGAATTCTCTCACTTCAGGATTGTGTGAAGTATGTTCCTTACCTCTTCATCCTTGAAGACCTCATCGACCTCTTCATGCGACAGTCCGATGAATTCGTGGCACGTATAGTGTATCCATCTTGAGTCCTCAGGCTTTGTCAGGACATGCTTACGGCACCAGTAGTCCGGCTGGATTGGAAGAGGCTCCTCATTCTTGTAAAGAGGCACCTTGTAGTCGTATACGGCAACCTTTATATCCTCACGAGGGATACCGGCATTCATGACTGTGTTGACAAGCGCATTTACAGTCATTCCGGTATCGAAGATATCATCAACGATAAGAATCTTCTGTCCTTTCTTCAGATTCTTCGGCGACCATGTCCATCCATCGATGTCAACGTGGGAGGAATGCTCTTTCACGTCTCCATAGGAACGGGCAACAACAGCAGCATAGAAGACAGGAGTCTTACCCTCTTTCATGGCTATGAGCTTATAATACTCGCTCATGACATTGGCCATGTATGCTCCTCCGCGCAGTGAGTCATAAATCACATCAGGAACAAAGTGATCCTCTGTGTGCATCTTATACACAAGCTTAAGAGCTGCATCCCTGATCATGTCACATGTGATGAATTCCTTGCTCATACAACCTCCTGTCAGAGCTGAGTAAGTATCTCGAGTCCTTTATCTGTTATTGCCACTGTATGCTCCCAGTGACAAGCCGGCTTACCATCGAGTGTCTTTACACCCCATCCATCCTTCTCAGTCCTGACACGGTATGTTCCCATGTTGATCATCGGCTCAATGGCAATGACCATTCCAGGGCGGAGCCGTGGATTGGGATTTGCAAGAGACACATAGTTCGGCACCTCCGGATCCTCATGAATGGAATAACCGACTCCATGGCCGCAGTAATCGCGGACAACACCATATCCGAACTTCCTTGCATAACCGGAGACAGCAGCACCTATGTCCTGAATGCGTGCATGAGGCTGTGATGCAGCCTCGATGCCAAGATAAAGACATTTGTTTGTGACGACATTGAGCTGGTGGACTTCCTCCGACACCTTACCGATTTCATATGTATGCGTCGAGTCGCTTACGTAGCCATCCTTTTCCAGACAGATATCAACGCTCACGATATCTCCTTCATGGAGGATGATGCTGCGGCTTGGAATACCATGGATGACAGTATCATTGACGGAGACACATGTCACATTCGGGTATCCCATATAACCTTTGCAAGGCCCCGTGGCATGATGCCTTTTCATGAAATCATGGCAGAGGGAATCGACATCGAGCGTGCTCATCCCCTCCTGGATCTGAGGTCCCACTTCTTCAAAAAGCTCAGCAAGGAGTTTGCAGCTTTTCCTGATTCCATCAATATCCTTCTCACTCTTGAGCTCAATCATTTCCTGTCCATATCCTTTCTTGCTGAATCGAGAATACCGTTGATGAACTTGAATGAAACATCGTTGGAAAGCTCCTGTGAGAGCTTGACGGCCTCATCTATGACAATTGCCGGATGCACATCGCGGGAGAATGCCATCTGGTAAAAAGCAACACGGAGAATGTTCCTGTCAACGGCATCTATCTTCTCAATCGGCCTGTTCAGTGAATAACGGGAAATAAGCTCATCGATTTCCTTTCTGTTCTCGAGCGTACCGAAGACAAGGAAGCGGATGAAAATCCTGTCTTCCTCATCAAGCGCTGCAATCTCCTCTTCGTTCATACCCTGGAAAGGATCAATATCCTCAGCAGGAGAATCGAGAAGGCCACGGAAATCAAGCGAATACAGAGTTGCTACAGCAATGCTTCTATCATGATGACGTGCTTTGTTCTGCATATCATTCCTCGTAGAGAATCCTGATCTGAGCCTCAGCTCTGAGCTCTGTGAGGATTTCCTGAATTGCGGTATTGAGAGCAACCTGCTGGTTTCTCATATAGAGAAGCTGTGTGATGTATTCACGGACTGTCATAGTGTCCTCAGGAGAAACCGTGTCACTGAGTGAAAGGATTCTGCCAGGATTGTGAACGGAAACCTTCACGATGTGATAACCGGTATTGGACTCGAGGACATCTGAGATATCGCCAGGTCCCATTGAGAGCACCTGATCACAGAAAGCATTTCCCCAGCCCTGACGAGCGACATTGTTGTCAGCAGTAAGCCAGCCAATATCTCCCCCGATATTCTTTGACCCCTCATCCTGGCTGTACTCGGAGACAGCTTTCTCAAATGTTATCTTTCCGCTGTGGATATCTGCGGCAACAGATGAAAGAAGCTCCTTATTCGCCTCGTTCTCAGAAGCATTATCCGTCTTCGGAATATAGATGTGAGCAAGCTTCACATTCTCACTCTGGAAGAACATCTGCTGGTTCTGTCTATAGAATGAAGCAACTTCAGAATCGGTTGGCATCGGTATGTTCTGAAGCTCCGCACCCTTCTTGAGCATGACATACTGGTTGACGATGTACTGTTCCTTGAGAGCCTGTCTGTAAGCATCCACAGATCCGAACTGCCTCTCTGCTTCTGCAGCGAATTCCTCATCGCTTACAGCACGGCCAGCCTGCGCAGCGGCATTGGCCTTTGCCTGGGCATAGAGCTGATCAATCTGTCTGTCAGATACAGTAATGCCATCCCTCTCGGCGCCCTGAAGGAAAACCTCATTGTTTATGAGCGTATCGAGAGCATCCATCTCGGTAACCCCCGTTGCTCCCATCGATGCATAGCGATTATATTCCTCATCAAGCTCTGCCTGTGAGATCATGTGATTACGGATCAGATTCACTGTCGCCGCCGGTGATGATATCATGCTGGCAGCGCCAAGTCCGGAAAGGACCATGACAAGCAGCAAGGATACAAGGATTATATTCTTTTTCATCAGTAATTCCTCTCTACGTTGAGGCGCTTTCCGATGGCCAGTGCCTCATCAGGCCTCTTTATCACTTCTGAAAGCTTGAGCATCATGCCCTCGCCTTCCATTGCTTTCATCAGATTCTGAAGCGTTCTTCCCTTTCTGAGACAGGATGGAATGAAAGCCATGCATCTCTTTCCGGATACCGTCCCTGCCTGAGCAAGGAATTTTGAAAGAACCTGCGGAATGGATGCAGAGAAAAAAGAAACAGGCTCAGATCCTATGATGACATAGTCATATGGAGTGAGTCTGGTCTCATCATATGCGCTGATCACATCAGCCTGGTGTCCCTGCATCTCCAGCCCCTTCGCGAAAGACTGACAGATTGACTTGAGTTTATCGCCGCTTTCACGGCTTTTTGCTGCATATACAACACAAACCTGCATGTTAACCCCTTTAAGAAAAGAATAAGCCGGCTGTCGCCATAAGGCAAGCCGGCTCAGAAAAAAGAAGGAATCACTGTGCAGAAACAGTCTCTGCAGCTCCTTCTGTGCTTTCTGCCTGGAGGGTTGAATCATCTGTGGATTCTGTAGCCCAGTTCATTGCAGCTTCCTCAGCTTCTGCCTCAGCTGCGATTGCAGCCTCAATCTCAGAATCGCTGGATTTGTTCACGATAGCAACAACGAGTGAAAGCACCATGAATACGATGGTCAGTATCGTTGTTATCTTCGTGAGGAATGTCGATGTGTTCGAACCAAAAGCTGAATCAGAACTTCCACCGAAGATTCCACCGAGACCAACGCTGTTCTCTCCCTGTACTGCAACAAGGAAAATGAGCAGAAGAGAGATGATACAGAAAACTACCAGAAGTATGATACCTAGAATAGCCATTTCCACTAAACTCCGATCTTATTTGCTAAAAGTTATGATGGGGAGGAAATCTTCCAGCTTCAGGGAGGCACCGCCTACCAGAGCGCCATCGATATTCTCCTTTTCCATCAGTGCCCTGATATTGCCGGGCTTAACAGAACCACCATACTGTATTATGAGATTATTTGCAATATCCTCACTGTATATAGCAGCCACTGTCTGACGGATAAAGCGATGTGCAGAATCTGCATCTTCAGGAGTTGCTGTCTTGCCTGTTCCGATTGCCCAGACTGGCTCGTAAGCAATTGTCACAGCTCCCATCTCTGCAGGAAGAACATCCTTCAAGCCTACTCTGAGCTGTCTCTCAAGAACTTCCTCAAGCTTGCCGCTTTCCCTCTCCTCAAGAGTCTCGCCTACGCAGAGGACAACTTCCATCTTGAGAGAAAGAGCGAGGAGAACCTTTGCATTTACGATCTCATCAGTCTCACCGTAATACTGTCTTCTCTCGCTGTGTCCGAGGATAACGGTATTGACACCTGCATCCTTGAGCATCTCTGGAGATACCTCTCCGGTATACGCACCGGAGAGATGATCTGCCATATTCTGTGCAGCTACTGTGATGTCAGAGCCTTTTACAGCCTCGACGACACCAGGAAGGGATACGAATGAAGGAGCGATCATGACACGGCAGTCAACATCAGCCTTCTTCACAGCCTCTGCAAGGGCTGCAGCATAAGCCTTTCCCTCGCTTGGCGTAAGATTCATTTTCCAGTTTCCTGCAATATATGGCTTTCTCATGCTCATTTCTCCAGCGCCTTGATACCAGGAAGCACCTTGCCCTCGAGGAATTCAAGGGAAGCGCCGCCACCTGTTGATACATGGCTGATCTTGTCTGCAAGACCGAACTTGTTGATAGCTGCTACGCTGTCACCACCACCGACAACGGAAATCGCATCGGATGCTGCGAGAGCTCTTGCAACCTCCTCTGTGCCCTTTGCGAATGCATCGAACTCGAACACACCCATCGGACCGTTCCATACGACTGTCTTGGCATTCTTGATTGCTTCTTTGATAAGCTCAACTGTCTTAGGACCGATATCCATACCCATGAGATTGTCTGGGATGTTCCTTCCGTCAACATAAACAGGCTTTGCATTCTCGCTGAACTCTTCAGCACAGTAATGATCGAGAGGAAGGATTACCTTGACACCCTTTGCCTCTGCCTTCTCCAAAAAGCTCTTTGCTGTCTCAAGATAGTCATCCTCAACAAGGGACTTTCCAATCGTGAATCCAAGAGCACGGTCGAATGTATAAGCCATACCGCCGCCGATTACGATTGTGTCACATGTGCGTACAAGGGACTCGAGGACTGTGATCTTTGAAGAGACCTTGCTTCCTCCGATGATTGCAACAAGAGGCTTCTCAGGGTTCTCGAGGATAGGAGCCATGAATCTGACTTCCTTCTCGATGAGGAAACCTGCATAGGATGGAAGATAGTGTGATACACCTTCTGTTGAAGCATGTGCACGATGTGCCGTTCCAAATGCATCATTGCAGTAGATATCGCCATAGGATGCGAGTGTCTTTGCAAATGTCTCATCATTTTTCTCTTCCTCTGCGTAGAATCTCACGTTCTCGAGAAGAAGGACATCACCTGGCTTGAGAGCCTTCACTTCCTTCTCAACCTCTGGTCCGATTACATCCGGAGCAAGTGTTACCTTGCGGCCAAGAAGCTTCTCGAACTCAGCTGTGACAGGAGCGAGGGAGAATGCAGGATTCTTCTGTCCCTTTGGTCTTCCGAGGTGTGTCATGACAACAAGTGATGCACCATTGTCGAGAATATACTTGATTGTAGGAAGAGCTGCCTTGATACGTGTGTTGTCTGTAACCTTTCCGTCCTTGAGTGGAACGTTGAAATCAACACGGATAAGAACTCTCTTGCCTTTGAGATCTGCTTCATTGATTGTATTGAGAACCATATTAGAACTCCTATTAAAAGAATGGGCCTGCAATTAAGGCAGGCCCGTAGCCCCGGGCAAATGCCGGGAGAAAGTCAATTAACCATTGACCTTCTTCATGTGCTGGATAAGGTCAAGAACCTTGTTTGAGTATCCAATCTCGTTGTCATACCAGGAAATGACCTTTACGAATGTATCTGTAAGAGCGATTCCTGCCTTTGCATCGAAGATTGAAGTATGTGTATCACCGAGGAAGTCAGAAGATACAACTGCATCCTCTGTGTATCCGAGAACACCCTTGAGCTCGCCCTCAGATGCTTCCTTCATAGCTGCACAGATCTCGTCATACTTTGCAGGCTTTGCAAGGTTGACTGTGAGGTCAACGACGGAGCAGTCAAGAGTAGGAACTCTCATTGACATACCTGTGAGCTTGCCGTTGAGTGCAGGAATAACCTTTCCTACAGCCTTAGCAGCACCTGTTGAGGAAGGAATGATGTTGCCAGATGCAGCACGACCACCTCTCCAGTCCTTCATTGATGGACCATCAACTGTCTTCTGTGTAGCAGTTGTTGAGTGAACAGTTGTCATAAGACCGTCAAGGATTCCCCACTTGTCGTTGAGAACCTTAGCAATAGGTGCAAGACAGTTTGTTGTGCAGGATGCGTTGGAAACGAACTGTGTTCCCTTTACATATGTATTCTCGTTTACACCGCATACGAACATCGGTGTATCGTCCTTTGAAGGAGCGGACATGACAACGTACTTTGCACCAGCTGTGATATGAGCCTGTGCCTTCTCCTTTGTAAGGAAGAGACCTGTTGACTCAACAACATACTCAGCTCCAACCTCATCCCACTTGAGCTCTGCAGGATCCTTGCATGCCGTAACGCGGACTGCATGTCCGTTAACGATCAGCTGGGACTTCTCTACATCGCACTCGATTGTTCCATCAAACTTGCCATGCATTGTGTCATACTTAAGCATGTATGCAAGATAATCCACAGGGCAGAGGTCGTTGATTCCTACAATCTCGATATCCGGGCGATTCATAGCTGCGCGGAAGACAAAGCGTCCGATTCTTCCGAATCCATTGATTCCAACTTTGATCATATTCTCTCCTTCTTCCTCTTTACGAGGATGACTTTTTTCAACCGTTAGATTTATACCATCTTCAAGAGAAAATAGCAATTAAGCCTTCCCTCTCCTAAAAGAATATAATATGCATCAAACAAATTGGGAATACCTCAGATCACGCCAAGGGCAAGAAGGTCGGTATCAATGCCATGAATATAATCATCAAGGCTTCGTCTGATGGGGACGTCCGGGACAAGAGGACCCTCTGACCCGTTGTCGAAGAACTTCGTTGACCACGTATAGCTCAGGCCGGATGAAGGCAGAACACCGGATTCAAGCTCTCCATAGTGGCTTACGCTTCCTCCTGTCGGACGGCCGACCAGGGTGGCGGAGAGCCTTGTCTTGAGTTCGATGGCATTCAAAATCGCAGATGAGAACGTGCCATCACCTATAAGGACATACACCTCAAGACCCCTCTCATCCTGTATTTTCTCCAGTCCGTCAACAAGAGGCTCAATGATGGCACTGTTTCCTCCACCATTGTATCTGAGGTCAATCACAACCTTCTCATACCTGTTCTTATTCATAAGATCGATTACGGCTTCTGAAAAATCGGAAAAAGGGAATGCATCCATCTCGCTGCATGAATGATAGTTGACAAGAAGCGCAGTCTCATCCGGAAGATACATCGCACTGTAATTATCTTCTGCGTTCAGTGTGTCTGGAAGCTTCTGTATGAGATAAGATTTAGGCCCGGTGGTGTACTCTTCATATGACTGAGGAGAGAGTACCACCTCTTCTCCTCCTTTCAAGGAAAGAATGACGCTGCCGTCATCACTTCCGATTCCTATGGCCTCAAGGAATTCCGGAAAAACCAGATGGCTCAGAAGAGAGCGGCGAAGAAAGACGTCATTGTCATGAGGCAGAATCCCCTTACTCATCTCTTCGATGTCGCAGAGTGAGAAACCATTGATTCTCTCAACGCTTTTTCCAAGAAGTCCGCTCAGGTCTTCAGAAGAGCTTACAATAACAAGATCGTCGTTAAACCAATCGAATGACACAGGAATGAAATGAAAGGAGGAAGCGAACTCGTCAGATAATATAACCTGAGTATGGGAGTCCCTCGCAATTGCCGCAACGGACAAAAGGGCGTAGTACAATGCCCCGTCATCCATCTCCTCGCTCTGAAGAAGGGACGCCACATATTCATCAGCAGTTTCCCTATCCGTAGCATTGAAGAAATCAAAATGGTTCCTGCCGAGTTCCTCATAAAGAACGGAGATGTCATCAGAAGAGGAAAAGACTGCAGAGGATGAGGCGAAAAGAATGAGCAGTGTTAAAAGGATCTTTCTCATCTTGAGAGAAAACCGAGCTCCTTCATGATTCTCTCCTGTTCGATCAGCATCGGCTCGGTGGAGAAATCATTCGTCTTATGATCCATGCCACGGAGATGAAGAATCCCATGAACAAGAAGACGCCGCAGCTCTTCCCCGCTCTCAACGCCAAGCGATGATGCGTTGCGGTTCATGGATTCTGTCGATATAAACACATCCCCAAGCTCCTTCTCCTCTCCATCAAGAAGCGGAAACTCCTCCCCGTCATTTATGGCAAATGTAAGGATATCCGTGGGATCATCGATATCCCGGTACTCCTTGTTGAGTTTCCTCATCTCCTCGTCCGAGATGAAATGAAGGGAGAAATCACCATCCTCGGATAAAAACGCAAGTATCTTTCCGATAAGAAATTCCACTTCTTCAATATCGATTTTCCCGGTCTCATCTTCAATGTAGTGCATATCAGTCCTTCCCGTAATCTATACGCTGATGATCGCGGCCAAGAAGATAATGGATGAAAGATTCCCTGATCTTGTCGAGATCATTGATGGTCAGCTGAGAATTATTGAGCTGCCGGTAATTCATCTTGTCGATGAAGATGCCCGTTATGAACTTGTCATATTTCTGATGGTTAGGATTCTTCATGGTCCTCGTTGCGGCTTCAGTGCAATCTGCCAGCATTACCACAGCACTCTCAACAGTCGATGGTATATGACCGTTATAACGGAAATCCTCTTCGCTCACCATCGAACTTCTTGACTCTTTTGCCTCTCTGACAGCCTCATTGTAGAAATACTTTATAAGATCATTACCATGGTGCTCAGAGATTATGTCGATAACCTCCTGAGGAAGCCCTATTTCCTTTGCTTTCTCCACACCAAGCTTCACATGAGATTTTATGATTGCAGCAGAGAGTGTCTTGTTTATCTCATCATGAGCATTCTTTCCATTCTGATTCTCTATGAAATATTCAGGATGCTCTGCCTTCCCTATATCATGATAAAGCCCCCCGACTCTGGCAAGGTCCGCATTTGCGTTTATGGCCTTGCAAGCATCATATGCCATTTCAGATACATTCTTGGAGTGGTTGAATGTTCCCGGAGCAACCTGCGAGAGCCTGTTAAGTGTCGGGGTATCCGTAAAAGAGAGCTCATGAAGCCTGTATGCCGTAGGTATGTTGAACACCTTCTCGATTATCGGGAGGAGAATCGAGAGTGAGATGAAAGACAGCACAACATTGATTGCAGCGGCTATGGCGCTTGTGAAGACAATCTGGAATTCGAGATCGTAGATAAACGATACAAGTACGGTGATGCCTGCAACCGCAATCGACGAGAAAAGCGTCTGATAGATTATGTCGAGCCTTTCAGAACCGAAGCGTATGAACATCAGGCAGCATTCAATCACAGCAAGGAAATAGAAGAACGAGAAGAAACGGCTTCCCGGATAAATCGAGGCAAATGCGGCAAGAACGAGGGCGACGGAGAAACCGACACGGCGGCGTCCTGTTATCGAGGTGGCAAGAGCCGGAACAATGATGAAGGGAAGGAACGGGTCCACATACTGCACACCCTCCTCCGGAAGATACCTGGAGACAAAGAACGCGACAATGAGCGTCAGGTCTATCCCGACAAAGAAAATGGTCGAATAGAGCGAGAGTCTGTAGCGGTATTTGATGAAGAAAAAGAGAAGATATACAAGAATAAGGACTACAAGGACAAGGAATACAAGGTAACCAAGTGCTCTCTGGAAGGATATGGAGACAACAGCAGAGTCATAGATTCTCTGGATGGTCCTAAGCTGCTGCTCGGTGACAACAGTATCCTTCTGAAGGATATAATCCCCCCTGTGTATCTCCACAAGAACAGGAGGAACGGCAGCGGCCCTCTCCTCCCTCATGCTCGTAGTCAGAACAGGATCATAGAATACGTTGGCAGTTGCTATCATCGATACAGCATCAGAGACAAGGGAAGCATATGATGCGGGAAGGTCCGGATACATCTGGGAGGCCCTGAGCGATGTAGCTTCATAGGTCTCTCCGGAGACGATCACTGAATCAATGACCCTCAGACGCCCGGAATACCTGAAAGGAAGGCTGGACGACTCCATCATTATTGCCTGATATCCTCCGGCAACAGCCTCATCAAGATCCGAGGCTGAGAATATGCCTTCATCGAGAAGATAGATCACGTTCTCGCTTATGAGCGAAGCTATCATTGCCCTGTCGTTCTCATTGACCTCATCGAGCCTCGAAGCGACACGCTCTGGGTCAGGAATGCCGTTACTCAAGGCAAAATCAGAAGCCTTGCCTTCCTTTATGGCCTGAGTGAATGCATCGACACGGTTTCTTATATCCATCGATTCTGAAATCGAATAGTAGAACTGGGGAAGAACGCTGCGTGCAGCTTCAGCTGTATCATCAGCAGTCGCGGCGTCATCGATATAGGAGAAATCAGAAGGTGCAATCACATCCTCATCTGCAAGCTCTCCCGGTCTGTATGTGCGGGAAAGCGTCATTACAGAGCGCGGATCGGAGGAGAGAAGAAGAGGAAAAAGGAGCCCGAGCAAGACAGTAATGAACATCAGGGTGTAGAGAACCATCCTCTGTCTTTTCGTAAACGCCTTGAGGCATTCGGAAATCAGTCTGTTCTTCATTCCATCTCCCTTTCAGAATATGCACGCACGATCTCCCTCACTATACGGGAGCGGACTGTATCGCTATGAGTGAATCTTACCACTGAAATTCCTTTGATTCCACTAAGTATCTCAACAGCTTCCTCAAGTCCTGAATCGGTATTGAACCTCAGATCTGTCTGGGAAGGATCGCCGGTAACGATTGCCTGCGAGTTCTCCCCCATTCTGGTGAGGAACATCTTGATCTGTGATCTGGTCGCATTCTGGGCCTCATCAAGAATCATCACAGCATTGTTCACAGAACGTCCTCTCATATAGGCAAGAGGAGCTATCTCAAGGGTGCCGTTCTCTTCCATCCTTCTTATCTGCTGGGGAGAGAGAACATACTCTGCAGCATCGTAGAGAGGATTGAGATACGGACCAAGTTTTTGCTTGAGATCTCCAGGCAAAAATCCAAGCGATTCCCCGGCCTCGACGACGGGCCTTGTCAGAAGAATCTTTCCCTTTCGCCCTGAAAGAACCTCCGAAAGAGCCCAGATCACGGCAACAAACGTCTTTCCAGTTCCTGCAGGTCCTACGGAAAAGACGACATCGGACGATGGAAGGACCGAGAAAAGCTCCTTTTCTCCCCGGCTCCTGGGGTATATGGCCTTGCCGGCTGCAACGATTACAGGGTTCTCATCATCCCTGTCGGCAGCTGATGGCTCTGCAAGAAGCTGGAATTCCATGAATATCTCAGCTTCCTTGAGCATCCCTCTCTCTTCTGCAGCTTTCTCAAGCCTCTTCATGAAAGGAATGAACAGCGGGACATCCTCTGTGGCAGTTACCATCGTTCCTCGCAAAGACAGGTCCGATGCGACCAGCATCTCAAGATAAGGAAGGTTTGCATCATTTGCACCCAGGACAAGCTGGATGTTCTCTGGCTTGAAGACATAGCTCTGAGACATTATCGCTCCCATGTTTCCGTTGTTGTATTGTATTCCCATTCCTGATCGATCTTCAGATCCGGAAGAATCTTCCAGCTCAGGTAGATGCTGAATTCAGGAACGAACTGATAGACATCATCATGCAGCTCTATATGAGCTGAGTAAGAACAGTGCAGATCCCAGTCATCCATGTAATGAACCACATCGAGCTGAGCCTCGCTCATTACGAAGTTCGTTTGTTCTCGTCCATTTCCGAAGAAGTCGAAGGATCTTGCAAGATCGGAGAAAAGCTCTCCGAAGAAATTGCCGCTCTGATAGTAATCATAGAATGCGTTGTTAGAGGATGAGAATGAGAAAGTGAAGTCAAGGAACTCCGCGATACTGAACGTGATGGAAGGAGTGAACGTGAACATCGAAGCATATGGATTGTCCATATCGAACTCGAATTCAGAATCGAGACCGAACGCAAAATACAGCCTGCCCTTCCAAAGCTGGAAGAAGGCGGAGTCCACATCGAGATGCGCCTCGATTCCCTTGAAGCTCACATCTCCCGCAGCTCCCTGCCATTCTACAGAGAAATCGAAATACGGAATCTTCAGTGTCGTCTTTATTGAATCGAAATAATTGTGCTCGCCGCTTTCATAGGCGTAGTAATCGAAATACTGCGTTATTGACCAGCGCTTGTCCTCAGTTCTCAAGGAAAGCGATGCATTGCCATAGAACGGATCCCAGAAAGCATCCCTGTCGTAGTCGGCACTCTGATATCTCATCGATATGTTCGAAGTGATATATGTACCATTGTAGCCAAGGGAAAGCTCGACAAGATCACTTCTGAACGGCGTATCTGTCTCTTCCTGCAGGAACTGCCAGCCGAATGAGAGCGCAAACGGACCATAGCTGTACGAGATGCGCGGAATGAGCTCTGCAGCAAGCGGTGGGAGGACATACTCGATAGAAGGCGTGAAGGTACCATACTCTGTGGAGAATGCCTTGGTAAGTGAAATGGAGTGGCTCGTGATCGTGTCCTGGTTCCATCCGGGGACAAGGAAATCAGAATCGATTTCAGCCCCGTTCTCAACCTCGCTCTTGTAATTGAAAAGCCTTGAAGCGATATGATACTGGATACCGATGTAAGGAACCGAGAATGTGATATCCGATGTCACGGCACCGCGATGGGTATAGGCCGTGACGGAATCGCTGTCTTCCCAGAGATAGGAATAGGTCGGAGTGAAAACGGCTTTCAGCGTAGCATAATCAGCAGCTGCCGCATCGAGCGTGAGCCTCATTGAGGTTGATGATGAGAGCTCTCCTTCCTCATACTCGCCGGAGTTCCTGAAACCGTACTCATTTCTGAAGTTCTCTGAGATGGAGTATCCGAGTGATATCGAGTAATTCTCGTTTCCGGAAACTTCCGCCCTTGCCTTCTCCGCTTCATATACCGCATAGAGAAGAGGATCTGAAAGAAGATGGATATCCGTCACATCCGTCTCTTCTTTCTCAGCAACGACCGTGTTCGGCGCTATGGATGCTGCGTAATCGAAAATCGTACCTGAAACGGACGCGGAGAATGATGGAAGCGTTGTCTCATCCACATAGTATCTGTGTTTCCTTGAATCCCAGCGGTAATCAACACCGAGATTGAGATCGGAGAGTGAGAATGACGAGATATAATCATTCTGAAGCTGAGAAGGAAGCCTGTAATCTATCTCGAGCTCATTTGAGTAGGATGTGATTGTCGAATCATATTCGGTAGGAAATTCAGGTGTCTGGATAAGGGAAAAGAGCGAGAATCCAGTAAGCCTGTCTCCGAAATCCATCATGACACGGCTGTCCGAGTAGAACGGGAGGGAGAGTGTGAGATCCAGCCCATAATCGCTGTACTCGAATTCATTCACGCCATAATAACGGAAATGGCCGTCGTAATAGGAAGATTCAGGAGAAAGCGCGACACCGTCAAGTACTGAGAATGTAAGGGAATCATCAAGAAGCGATATATAGCTCTCAACACCAAGATGAAGACCATTCTTCTTGTATGCATCGGCCATTATTGCGACATATGAGCCTGTATCGCGGGCCCATCTCTCAGCATCCGACAGCTCCCCTTTCGATGAATAGTATGCTCCGGTAGGATGATTGTTCTCACTGTTGCCACCAGAGGAGAGAATGGACATGAACGAAGGTTCCTCATCATCGTCTGCCTCCGCATTCACGCTCTCGGCCTGACCAAGGACCTCAAATGTCGTGTTGAGAAATGCGCCGCGCTCAGAATTGAATCCTATGCTCGGATTTCCCGTGATCTGAGAACCGGGGAAGAAGAAGAACGGCATCCAGAGAAGTGGCACGCGTCCGATCGAGAGATAGGCATTCGTCACGAACATATCGGCACCGGAGAGCATTGCTATCTCCTTTGCTGTTATGGAAACATACGCCTCATCCTCGTTGGATGTGATGAATCCGTCACTGTAAAGCATGCCCTTGTCAGGAGAATAGGAAAGCGTCTCTCCGGAGGTGTAGATTGTTATCGCATCCTCGTCCCCTTCCTCCCCGCTTTCTGTCTGTGTCGTTGCATCGGTTACGATAAGCGAGCCGCTTTCCCAGGAAACTGTGACGATATCTGCCTCTATTTCCTGGATGGATGCGCTCTCATCATCTGTGCTGTAGCTGACATTCTCCAGCGCAGTCAGCCTGCTGTTATCCATGTCTATGATGATGGTATCCGCAGAAAGCTCTGAGCTGACACCGTCATCTGTCATTGATATCGAAGAGTTTCCGGTTAGGACAACGCGTCCATCCTCACGGGAAAGGTTCTCTGAACTGTTTATCGTGAGAAGGAAACCTTCAGCACTCTCCTCATCTTCTGCCTCCTCCGCTTCAATTGTATAAGCATCCAGCCCTTCATATTCATAAAGAGCATTCTGCATCTCCTCCCTTGTGCCCTCGGGAAGACCTCTCAGCTCAGCCATGTTCCTGAGAGCATCGTCGGTTGCAAAGTAAATCTGAGGCGCCGTCAGAGCGGAAAGCACTGACGGAAGCAGGATGATAAGGATCAGCAGAAGGAACTTTTTCACCTAGAGATATCTCCTGAGATACTCCCCTGTGAAGCTTCCAGGAGTGGAAGCCACGACCTCAGGGGTTCCTGAAGCCACTACCCTTCCACCATCGTCGCCTCCATCAGGACCGAGGTCGATGATATAATCCGCAGTCTTGATGACATCGAGATTATGCTCGATCAAGATCACGCTGTTTCCGTTATCAACAAGCTTCTCAAGCACTTCGAGAAGCTTCTTCACATCAGCAAAATGGAGTCCTGTAGTCGGCTCATCGAGAACATATAGTGTCTTTCCTGTCTGGACCTTGGAAAGTTCAAGGGCGAGCTTCACGCGCTGAGCCTCTCCTCCGGAAAGGGTAAGAGCACTCTGCCCGAGACGGACATAATCCAGTCCTACAGCCATCAGTGTATCGAGCTTACGCATTATGCGAGGATGCGCTGAGAAGAATTCATGGGCTTCGCTCACAGTCATCTCAAGCACATCTGAGATGTTCTTCCCCTTATATGTTACTGAAAGCGTCTCCTTGTTGTATCTCTTGCCATCGCAGACATCACAGCGCACATATACATCGGGAAGAAAGTGCATCTCGATCTTCAGCTGTCCGTCCCCGGAGCAGTTCTCACATCGTCCTCCCGGTACATTGAAGGAGAAACGTCCGGCATTATACCCTCTGGCCTTTGCCTCAGGCATCTGTGCAAAGAGCTCCCTGATCGGGGTGAAAAGATCCACATATGTTGCAGGATTGGAACGCGGTGTGCGGCCGATGGGAGACTGATCGATTGAAATCACCTTGTCGATGTTCTCAGTACCTTCAAGCGTGCTGTATCCATCAAAGCTGTCACCTTTGCCACCAATACGCCTCTGGACCGCAGGCAGAAGAATCTCATTGAGGAATGTCGATTTTCCGGAACCGGAAACCCCTGTTATGACCACGAACTCTCCGAGAGGGATATCCACATCGATATTCTTGAGGTTGTTCTTGGCACAGCCTGTGATCTTTATGTGCTTTCCATTTCCCTTCCGTCTCTTCGGAACAGGGATTGTCAGCGCTCCGGAAAGGAACTGCCCTGTAATGCTGTCCTTGTTTGCAGCAATCTCCTCTGGCGTTCCCTTTGCGGTTATATTCCCTCCCCTCTCACCTGCTCCGGGGCCGAGATCAACGACGTAATCGGCTTCCCTGATCGTATCCTCATCATGCTCTACGACGATTACGGTGTTTCCAAGATCCCTCAGCTTCTTCAGAGTATCGATAAGCTTCTGGTTGTCTCTCTGATGCAATCCTATGGAAGGCTCGTCCAAGACATACAGAACACCTGTAAGCGCAGAACCGATCTGAGTTGCCAGGCGTATACGCTGGGCCTCTCCTCCTGAAAGGGTTGCAGCTGCCCTGTGCAGTGTGAGATACCCAAGCCCGACATCCTTCAGAAAGCGAAGCCGTGCATTGATTTCCTTCAGTATCTCTCTTGCAATCTCCTTCTCTGTATCAGTCAGACTGAGATTGTCGAAGAACTCTATCGTCTTCAGCACCGACAGCTTTGTCGCCTCTATGATATTAAGGCCTCCGACATAGACAGAGAGCGCTTCTTTCCTGAGCCTGTCTCCATGGCATGCGGGACAGACAACATCCTCGCGGAAAGAATCCAGCCACATGCGTATGTTCATTGATTGTGTCTCATAGTATCTGCGTTCGAGCTCCGTTATGATTCCACGGAACTCCATTGTCTTTCTCTCGCTTGTTCCCTGGTATGAGTATGAGAATCTGTCGCCACCGCCATAAAGCAGTATATTCACGAACTCCTCAGGAAGCTTCTCGATAGGCGTATCCATCGAGTAGCCGTAATGCTTATAAAGCGCTTCTATCCCGGCTCTGTAGTAATTGGCATCGGGACGATGAGTGCGTATTGCTCCCTGGTTATACGAAAGAGACCTGTCCGGAATTATCTTATTGGGGTCGAATTCCTTCCTGAATCCTATTCCATTGCATTCAGGACATGCTCCGAACGGGGAATTGAATGAGAAGAAGCGCGGTTCGATTTCCGGAATCGTTATACCGCAATCAGGGCAGCTGTTCTTCTCACTGTATATCTCGCTTCTGCCTTCATCATGGTACTCCACTTCGACAAGTCCATTTGCTATCTCGAAAGCATGCTCCACAGCATCTGAGATACGGGTTCTCTCTGCCTTCTGGTTCTTTACCCTGTCAATGAGGATCGAGACATTGTGCTTCACCTTCTTCTCAAGCTGGGGAATCGATTCATCGAGGTTGTAAAGCTTTCCGTCAATCATAGCACGGAGATAGCCGAGCTTCAGCGCTTCCTCAAGAGTGTTCCTGAATTCACCTTTCTTTCCTCGTGCAACAGGTGCAAGGATTATAAGGCGTCCACCCTCGGGATGGGAGAAGATGATATCAATAATCTGATCAACGGACATCTCCGTGATCTCCCTGCCGCACTTCGGGCAGTGCTTGTGCCCTATCCTTGCCCAGAGAAGACGGTAATAGTCATAGATCTCCGTCACAGTACCGACGGTTGAGCGGGGGTTCCTGTTCGTGGACTTCTGCTCGATTGCGATTGCAGGAGAAAGGCCCTCGATCGAATCGACATCGGGCTTGTCCATCCTGCCGAGGAACATCCTGGCATAGCTTGAGAGTGACTCGATGTATCTTCTCTGGCCTTCTGCGAAAATCGTGTCGAAGGCAAGGGAGCTCTTGCCGGAACCGGAAAGCCCGGAGATGACAACAAGGGAGTTCTTAGGCAACTCCAGATCTATATTCTTGAGATTATGTTCACGTGCGCCGCGGATAATTATCCTGTCATTCATCCTCAATTGCCTCGAAAAGCGCCTCTTCGGCGTCTTCCTCGCTCACCTGCCCGATGAGAACACCTTTCCTGTACAGATAGACCTTATCCTTCATGCCGGTAATGGCGAAATCCGCACCTCTGGCTTCTCCAGGGCCATTCACGAGACACCCCATTATAGCAACAGAGATATCCTTATCAAGAGATAGAAGGCGCGTGCGTATCCTCTTCTCGAATGATATGGTGTCAAAAGCATGGCGGCCACATCGCGGACAGGAGATGATCCGCACCCCTCTCTTTCTGAGACCTAGAGTCCTTAGAAGCTCTGCTCCTGCAATGACCTCATCCTCAATATCTCCCGTCATGGAAATACGTATCGTGTCTCCGATGCCTTCTTTAAGAAGATTGCCAAGCGCCCACGCAGAGCGCACTGCGGATATAACCGGAGAACCGGCTTCTGTAACGCCAATGTGCTGAGGGACATCCGACACAGCTGCAAGGAGACGGGCCGATTGCATCGTCTCATCCGTGTCCGATGACTTGAGAGATACAACGGTATTGTCGAAAGACCAGGACTGGAACCAGTCGAGATACTCAAGGGCGGTACGAACCATCACAGATGGGGTATCCTCGCTCTCCTCATGTGGAGGAAGGGAGCCGGAGTTAAGACCGATTCTTATCGCCCTGCCATTCTCCTTTGCAGCCTTCACGATCTCCTCGGTCTTCCATTTCGCCCCGATATTCCCCGGATTTATCCTGATCTTATGCGCACCTGATTCAATCGCGAGAAGTGCCATCTTGTAATCGAAATGTATGTCAGCAACCACGGGAATTGGACTGTGCTTTGCAATATACGAAAAAGGAGCCGCATCATCTGGGGAGACGAAGCTGAAACGTATAATGTCACATCCCAGGGCATGCAGGCGGGAGATGACTGACACGGTTTTCTCCGGATCCGAGGAGGAAAGCGCGGAATCATACATTGTCTGGACGCTTACAGGATGTCCTTTTCCTATCAGAAGATCACCTGCCCTAGCCTCCATTGCTGCTCCTCAGGACCCTCATCACCGCCTCTGTGTCCTCCGTATCGCATTTGACCAGAAAAGGTTCTCCAGGAAGAAAGAGTACAAACTCACCGCTTCTGACCTTCACGGCAGCAGTGACATCCCTGGATTCGGGGTTCTCCCTCCATGACGTGGTTGCAGTCAGAGAGCCCCTCTCTACTGTGAAGATCACGGTATTTTTCTTATCAACATGGAAACTGTGGAAGACCGGAATCTCCTTCACCTCTGATTCTGAAACATTCCTCAGCGCCTCATCGAGAGGGAAAAAGAAACGAAGATTCCTCATATCATCTCTGACCATGTTCCAGATTATAGCCGATTAAAGCGGAGATAGTCACGACATA
>CASEGX010000076.1 GCA_949287505.1 uncultured Spirochaetales bacterium
CTCTTCTTTCTCACGATATTGGAGAACTTCTCATAGAGCTCGTCTGAGATCGTGCTTCCCTTGATTTCAAGACATGCTCTGTCAAGCTCAGCAATCTTGTCATTTATACCGGAAAGCTCTGTATCGACCTTGTTCTGCTCCTCGTCAACCTTTGCTTTCTGCTTTGCAACGTCCTCTTCCTTGTCCTGAACCTGCTTCTTGAGCTTTTCAGATTCCTTTGTCTTGCTGTTGCGCTGCTTGAGAAGAGTCTCCTCATTTGCCCTGGCTTCTTCGAGCTGCTTTGAAAGAGCTTCATATTCACGCTGGGTGTTAAGGAACTCCATCTGCTTCTCGTACTCTGTCCTCACATGGAAGGCATCCTCATATCTGATGGAGAGTGACTTGACCTCATCCGCAGTGTCTGAAGACAGCTGCTGAAGATCTGAGAACTCTTTCTCGATTTCCCTCAGCAAAGCCTCTTCCCTTCTCAGTTCTTTCGGAAGGGTCTCCACCTGCTGTTCAAGCGCGAACTTCTCCTGAAGCACATCCTGAAGCTTCTTAAGACATTCAAGCTTCTCGTTTTCTGCCATATAGCCTAAATCTCCTCGCTCCGCCTATCTTAGCGGATTATGTTTATTCTTTCTACCTGTCAGTTCCAGTCCTTGAGCTGGCGGCTGCGCTTAGGATGGCGCAGTCTTCTCAGGGCCTTTGCCTCAATCTGTCTGATTCTCTCTCTTGTGACATCGAAATAGAGACCGACTTCCTCAAGGGTAAGCGCATAACCATCATCAAGTCCGAATCTCATCCTCAGGACTTCCTGCTCACGCTGTGGCAGCGTTGAGAGAAGCTCTCTGATCTTATCCTGAAGAAGCACGAACGCGGTCTTCGAAGCCGGGTTCTCAGCATCTTTATCTTCAATGAAATCTGAGAGAACACTATCCTCTTCCTCTCCTACCGGAGTCTCGAGGGAAATCGGTTCACGGGCAACTGATTTCACATTCTTGACCTTTGCTTCAGGCCATCCAAGATGATCTGCAATCTCCTTGTCGGTCGGTTCACGGCCAAGGCTCTGCATCAGAACTCTGGACTCCCTTACGACTTTGTTGATCTGCTCAATCATATGCACAGGAACCCTGATTGTCCTTGCCTGGTCGGAAATCGAACGAGAGATGGCCTGCTTGATCCACCATGTAGCGTAGGTAGAGAACTTGAAGCCTTTCTCATATTCAAACTTCTCGACAGCCTTGATAAGGCCGATGTTTCCTTCCTGTACAAGATCGAAGAACTGGAGTCCTCTGTTCGTATATTTCTTTGCAATCGATACGACAAGACGGAGGTTTGCCTTAATCAGACGGTCCTTTGCGCTCTTGAGGATTCTCTGTCCGAGCTGGATATTCTTCACAGCCTGGATTATCTCATCCGAAGAACACTCGAAATCCGCTTCAATCGATCTCAGTTCCTTCTCAGTGAGCTGCAGCTCCTTGATCTCTTCCTTGATCTGATCTGCACTCATGCCAAGAGAGGCCTCAATCTTCTCAGCTTTTGATCTCGTGGCAAGATCACGTCCAAGCTGTCTGAGCTCCTTGATGCTCGAGACCTTCAGATGATCCTCGCTCTTTTTCTTCTTCTCATTGCAGGAGATTATCTTCTCCTTTGCATTGATGAAGATATCCGTAATCTCATCAATATCTTCTTTCTGAATCTCAAAAGGTGTTATCCATGCAGTCACAGGGATGTAATCACCTCTCTCTATCGATTCAAGCTCTCTGCGGAAATCGGTATATCTCTTGCCGAGTTCTGTCTCCGTTGCGCTGTTTTCTTCCTTGATTCTTCTGTGAATCTTCTGGATTTCCTTATCAAGCTCCGCATCTTTGATATCAGGATGATCAAGACGGAACTGTCTGTCTTTTTCCGCAACAGTCTCTGCAATACGCTGATTAAGGTTGTTCTCTTCCTTTCTGAGGCTGTCGAGCTTATCCTCAAGCTCCTTCATCCTCTGCTCTCTCGAACGTGAACGGCAATACTCAATCCACTCCTCGCGTGACGGGAAATCCGATCTCTTCTTTCCCTTGTAAAGAGGAGAAGACTCATCTGGCATACCACCAAGCTCGGAAAGAAGCTTTTCACGGAGAGTCATGACCTCGCTTGTGAGCTGAGGAGTCTCGCCAGCAAGAAGCATACGGTTCTTAAGGTCGTTATACTCCTTGATCTCCTTCGGGATCTCCTTTCCTATCGCTTCCCTGTAAGAAGCGTTATAGCGCTTCTGTACAGAAAGGAATTCCTTAAGCTCCTCCGTGGACAGAGATTCCTCCGTATCTTCCTCGATACGTGTATTCATCTTCTCTATCACACGGTTGAAGAATGTGATGAGGATACCGCTCTCTCTGATTACGGATCTGACGATATCTCCACCATTCTCCATCTGCATAGCAAGCTCAACCTCCTGCTCTCCTGTGAGAAGGTTCTCATTGCCTATTTCCTTCAGATAGAGCCTGATGGGGTCATCCTGGGATGTGTCGAATCTGTTTTGTGAAGAATGGCCTTTGTGCTCACTCTGGTGATCGGAGACGGAGGAAATGTCTATAAAACGCTCTGTGGAAACCTCTGTGTCATCATCAGTTCCCTTCCACTCGGAAAGACTTTCCTCCTCTTCTTCCTCTTCCTCGGCCTCCTCTTCCTCATCGTCATCATCATCGGAAGAACGGCGTGGTTTCTCGCCATCTTCCTCTTCTTCGCTTTCTATATCTGCAAGATCCTCGTCTGAAGGACCTTCATCTTCACTTTCCTCTTCCTCAGATAGTGCGTCCTCATCGAATTCGTCTTCGCTGAAATTCTCAAGGTCTTCCTCAGATGGTTCCTCAGAGAAATCTGGTTCGCTATCCTCAGCCTCTGTATACTGCACATCATCTTCCTTGAGGCACTCGATTATCGAATCTATGTCCCCATAGGTTTCTTTATGTTTCTTGATAGCAGAGATTATATCCAGAAGAGTGATATATCCCTGCTCTTTCGATAGTGCGATAAGATCCTTGTAGAAAGCCGAATTCCTTATGTCCTGTTCCGCCATTTATTCCTCTTTTCCCGTACTTCTGAAAAGCTCATTTCTGAGCACGCTAATCTTCTCATCCAGCTCTTTCTTCCGCAAAAGTGCATCCGAGAGCTGATCCGGATCGAGCGAATCCGAGAATGATCTGAGCTGGTTCAAAAGAACTTCCCTTCTTTCTTCCATTCCTCTGAGGGTAATCCGGTCTGCGGCTTCATCCAGTGCGCTTCTCCCAGTTCTCGCTGAATACTCATCAAGAGCAAAGGAGGTTGCGACATCATTTCTTGCATCCTCATCTGTTATCATGGTAAGGAAGAGCTCATTGCTCGTTATCTCATTCCTCATGGCGTTTTCAAGCGCCATGTATATTATCTGGGCTTCCCGGTCCTTGAGATCCCCGAAGCTGATTCTGGACCTGTACTCTGCAAAAAGCTCCCTGTGATTCGCAAGGTAAAGCACTGCAAAGAGATCAATGGAGACAGCTGCCGGATTGAAACGTCTCTTATGGGGGGAACCACCCTGAATTATGCCTCTCTCATCCTCCTCAGCCGCTCCCTCATCTCCGCCTTGAGAAGAGATGTCGGCTCTGATTGATTCCTCCGATACCTTCAGCATCTGGCTAAGAGAGGCGATGTAAGAAGCCTGTTCAACACTAGATACCGTAGACTGAAGGAATGGGGAAAGATATCTGACGAAGTCAGACTTTCCCCTGCCTGACTGGATATTATACTTTTTAATCCCTTTACTGACAAGATATTGAAAAGCATTCTCAGATGGCTGGAAAGCATTGAAAAGAGCCTCTGGTCCCTCTTTCTCCAGAATCTCTGAAGCATCCTTTCCTCCGCTCAGGGTATGGACGGAGCATTCAATTCCATCCTGGTGTATCAGTGCTATGGCTTTATCCGTTGATTTCTGCCCGGCCTCATCGCTGTCGAACATCAGATCGATTCTATCCACATAGCGGGAAAGCAGCTTGACCTGTTCTTTTGTGAATGCTGTTCCAAGGGAAGCCACTGCCGATGTCACTCCGGCCTGATGCATTGAGATCACATCGAAATTTCCTTCCACGATGACAGCCGGCGCCTTGCCTTTTTTCAAGGTTTCCAGAGCCTCATAGATTCCGAATAGATTGTGACGTTTGGAATACACAGGAGTGTCCGATGTGTTCTTGTATTTCGGAACATTCTCCTTTCCTGTGAGATCACGGCCAGAGAAGCCGAGATATCTTCCCTGCCAGGACCTGACAGGAAACATAAGACGGCATGCAAACATCGGATATGGATAGCTGTTCGGAGAAAAAAGCCCGGATTTTCTAAGTATCTCTTCAGAGTATCCCTTCTTTGTAAGGAACCTTTCCAGCCATGATGTATCGGATGGTGCATATCCCAGTTCGAAACGCTCTATCATCTGGGCCGAGATTCCTCTAGATGCAAGATAGTCCCGGGCTCTTGCAGCCTCTGGATTGTTCAGGAGTATGTAATGGAATGTACCTGCGATCCGCTTGTTCAGGTCAAAGAGTGTCTCAAGCTCATCCTTGTCACGCCTCTCTGCTTTGCCAGCGACTGTCTGGAGCTCTACACCGGCTTTCCTTGCAAGGATCTCCACAGCCTCGTTGAAGGATACATGATCCATCTTCTCCACGAATGTGAACATGTCGCCTGATTCACCGCACCCAAAACAATGATAGAAACCATCCCGGTCATTTATCGCAAAGGAAGGCGTGCGTTCATTGCCATTGCCATGAAATGGACACTTTGCCCAGTTTCTGCCGCTTCTTGTCACAACAGGGATATAACCTTGAACGACTTCAGACATCGTCAGACGGGTTTTTATTGCATTGATGGTATTATCTGAATATACAGGCAAGACAGAACTCCAGTTTAAATATAACAGAAAAACCCCATGTCGTCATTTCTTATTGATGACTATGTATGGAGGTTCCTCACCTGCTTTCAGCCGTCTCTCTATTTCCTTCTTGGATATTGTTTTTCCCTTGCCTATTCCCGGACAGCTTTTACCTTCCTCCTTCCATTTCTCCTCAGATTCCATCACATTCTTCCAGAATGGATACGTCCTGCACTGCAGAGGGCGTGCAGCATACACAGCGCACCCCCGAGGCGAGAGGAATATACAGTCATAATCTGGAGTTTCACGAAGAGAAACAAGAGAATAGGTTCCGAAATCAACAAGGCGGCAGTATTTCTCTATGAATCCATCAAATGTAAGGGACAGAAAAGAGGCAGCGCTTTCGATATCATTCTTCGTGAGATAGACGTAACCGGGTTCAGATGAACAGCAGTATCTACACATCTGACATTCAAATCTAAGCCCATTATCGTAGAACATCACAACCTCACAAATAGAGAATCATTTCCCATTCTGTCTGAACGAGGAAATATTACATAATCCGTAAGCAAGGTTCAACAAGGAAAAACTCCTGATCCCCAGCAGAGACCAGGAGTACTGAATTATTCTACCTGACAAGCTGACTGTCAGTTTCTGTTTCTACTACGGAGACAAATCCATTGCTGCCAATCTGATACCTGTTACCAGCAAATGATGCCGGAGTGCTGTTTCCATGATCTCCTCCCTCCATAATCCAGCAGACTGCAGCCTCGGAGGAATCAGCATACAGCTGCGAAGAAGAGACAATCTGAAGCGTATTATAGTCGATGCGGACAGATCCATTCACATGTCCGATTATGCCAGCAGTTGCTCCATCTTCACCAAATATATAGGCTGATGATTTATCCGGGATCACAGTATTGCCTGAGACAGAATATGGCTCTCCTGCAACTCCTCTCTGGACAATGCCAAGGATGCCTCCAACATTGTTGTTATTACCTTGCATATCAAAGGCTGTACCGTCTCCTGTTCTGACAGTTGTATTTTCATTCACACAATTCAGAATCTCCCCTGAGAAATGGAATCTTCCGACAATGGCACCAACACCCTGTGACCCCGTTATGATACTATCGCGGACAGTCACATTCTCAACAGAGGCATAGGAAAGGAAACCAGCAGCTCCTCCTACACTGTTTGATACCGCAGTGATCTCAGCATCTTCAATCACGAGATTTCTAAGTTCTGTGCCTTCTGTATTCGATGAATCGTCACCTCCTGAAAGAATTCCAAAGAAGCCGTATCCATGATTATCATCTGCGGAAGCATTGTCTGTGTCATTTATATTCAGCCCTCGGATTATACTGCCCTGACCATCGAAGCCTCCTGCAAACCTATGAGCATCTGCCTCATCCGAGGCTTGTCCAGTTCTCTCTCCATTGCCGATTGGTATCCACTCAAATCTGGACATATCATAGACTGCCGGCTCAAGATAAATCGTCTTACCTTCAAAATTGATGTTATCAGAATCTCTGTTGACAAGTTCCGCAAGTCCTGCGATTTCTTCTGGCGAATCAAGATAATATGCAGTTTCATTTTCCGTATACCATGATGTATCGGAACCACCATTCCAGGATCTTACTTCAAGCAAGTCCTCTTCAATACCCCCCCCATCATGAGAAGGCAGCCACATCGGTACATATTGTGTACAGGATACAGCAAACACAAGAATCAAAAGGATTATATGTATTCTTTTCATTCTCTCCTCCTGAAATACATTTTAGGTGAAAAAATTTGATAATTGTCAATCATATACAAAGAAACATGAAATTCGCATACTTCAGAAATGCGCATTGGCATTACCATTGCAATTGCAGACTTTTATAACACATGCATCAATTCTGCTATATATAATGCAGGCTTCTGTGCCCTGAGGTTTATGCACAGATTACCATTTAGTCACCATAGCTCAAAACAGACATCTTCGAGAAAAAAATAAAGCCATATACTCTGCATCTCTGCTTCTGTATATGGCTTGGTTGGAGAGAGAAGGATTCGGACCTTCGAAGGCTTAGCCAACAGATTTACAGTCTGCCCCCTTTGACCGCTCGGGAACCTCTCCATAAAACCAAAAGTATTAAACCGGAAAAGCGGGATTTAGTCAATAGATTATGAAAAGAATAATCATTAAAATTATATCTTTTTATAATACCAAGAATTACGAATCATGCTTCTGAGGGAATTTCTCTTTTAGCGCTCTCAGTACAGGTTCTGTGACCATCGAAGAGAAATCTGCTCCGAACTGTGCCAGCTCCTTGATCTGGGATGCCCTTATGAGGAAGTATCTCGAGTCAGTCGGCATGAAAAGGACCTCAAGATCCGGATAGAGGAGCTTGTTTGTCATAGCCATCTCAAGCTCATAGGAGAAATCTCCTGCCCCCCTTACTCCTCTGACCATAATGTTTATCCCATGCTCTCTTGCGTAATCCACAGTCAGCCCGGAATGGACACTGTAGACAATGTTTCCAGCCTTCGGAAGGGATGCTTTGATGAGGGCAATCCTTTCTTCAGGGGTGAAAAGATACTTCTTTGCTATATTGTCCGCTACAACGACATGGAGCTCATCAAAAAGAGAGGCAGAACGCTCTATTATGTTTATGTGTCCAAGTGTCGGCGGATCAAAGGATCCAGGGAAAAGTGCTATGCTCATATCAGCTCCTGAGTGATGAGACATACTCTTTCATGGCTTTGAGCCTGTCTCCAGTCTCATAGGGAATCCTTCTGAGTATGACAGGCTTTCCATCCTCATCCTTTCCGATAACAGCGAAATTGCCGGATCCTATATATGAAACCGTCTCGCCTTCTCCCGGATGCTCTGTTTCCTTTATAGCATTCAGCACACAGTCAAAATGCACATAGCCGCCATCTGGAGATGTAAGGGCGGAGGCGATATTCTCTATTTCCTTTCCGCACATTGAACATATAAGGTGCGGCTCTCTGATCGTTCCCGGATTCTCTACAGGAATGGAAGAGCGGTATTCCCTCGGCTTCGGAACACCTGCAACCTGATTAAGCGTGGAACAGCCTGTGATTCCTGCTTTCTTTTTTTTCTTCTTATCCTTCTGTCTTGAAGGCCTTCTGTTTGCCATAGGGAAATCTTAACATCAATGAGATAAAAAATAAACGGCAGTCAAGCTGCCGTTTCTGTTACGCGTTCTTCTTGATAAGAAGCTCTGGTACCTTTGCTGCCTTTCCAACGCGGGAGCGGAGGTAATAAAGCTTTGCTCTTCTGACGCGTCCTCTTCTCACAACCTCGATCTTCTCGATTCTTGGTGAGTGAAGTGGGAAGATCCTCTCAACACCAACACCATAGCTGATCTTTCTGACAACGAAAGTCCTTCTGATTCCAGTATTGTTCTTTGCAATGACAATACCCTCATAAACCTGGATTCTTTCTGTTGTTCCCTCAACGATCTTAAAAGAAACACGAACTGTGTCGCCGATGCTGAAATTCTCGGCATTCTCTTTCATCTGTTTTGCTTCTACAGCTCTGATAATATCCATTTCTGACAAGTCCTCTTATCCTGATCTAGTATCGACAAAAGTCTTCTCCGCTCATCGATGCTGAGAGGGGCATCAGAGAGCAGATCCGGCCGGTTACGCATCGTTTTTTCCAGCCGTTTGTCACATCGCCATTGGGTAATATGGCCATGGTGACCGGTTAATAATACATCGGGGACGGATTTAGTGCAATACCTATCCGGCCTTGTATACTGAGGATATTCAAGAAGATGCGACGTGAAACTCTCTTCTGTGAGACTTTCTGCGGCAATGACTCCGTCTATAAGGCGGAAAAGCGCATCTATGATGACGACAGTTGCGGTTTCCCCGGAAGAGAGAACGTAATCTCCGATTGTTATCTCATCCGTCACATACTCATCGATAACACGCTGGTCAAGGCCTTCATAGTGTCCGCAGATGAATACAAGCTCCTCTTCTCTTGAAAGTTCCTCGGCATATTTCTCCGTAAGAGGCTTTCCTGAAGGGGTTGCGAATACAACGCGCTTTCCTTTCGCCCCGACTGAATCCAGTGCCTTGGATATCGGGCCAGGCATGATGACCATACCTGCACCGCCTCCATATGGAATATCATCGGTTTTCATATGAACGCCTGATGCATAATCGCGGAAATTGAGTATCCTGTATTCGATTATCCCCTTCTCTACAGCTCTTTTCATGATTGAGGAAAGGAAAAACGGCTCAACCATCTCTGGAAAAAGAGTGAGTATCGTTATCCTCATAATTCCAGCAGATCTCCCATCAGAAGAGTGATCTCTCCTTTTTCGAAATCCGGCTGAGAAAGAAAGACAGGTAGATTCGGAACCAGGAAGATTCTTCCATTCCTCTCGACCTGCAAAAGCGGTGCCTGCGCACCATCAGAGACGTCTTTCACAGTACCGACCTTCTCCCCGTTGAACATGACTGAAAGCCCATACAGATCAGCAATGTAGTACTCGCCTTTCCTGAGCTTTCTGGCATCTGCTCTCTTTACTTTAAGAACAGCACCTGAAAGAAGCCTGGCACTTTCCGGTGTCTCATACCCGGAAAACTTCATCAGAAGATTATCGCCCTGAGAACGGACCTGTGATACAGAAAGAAGCTTCTCCTTTCCGTCAGGAAAGACAGCGACAGCATTTTTAAGCTTACGAAGATGTGCATATTCACCTGAAAGCGAATAAATCTTCAGAAAGCCATCGACGCCATGCGTCCTTCCAATTGTGGCGGTAGAGAGAAGCTCTTCCATCAGTCGAGGATCTCCAGAACGGCACGCTTGCCGTCACGGGTTGCAGAAGCTGAAAGGATTGTCCTTATAGCTTTTGCGATACGGCCCTGCTTGCCTATCACCTTCCCGACATCACCTTCAGCAACGTGAAGCTCAAGGATTGTGGATTTCTCCCCTTCAATGACATTCACGCTTACCTCATCAGGCTGGTCGACAAGGCTCCTGACCATAAATTCCACAAGTTCCTTTTCCATAGGCCCTCCTGGAATCAGTTCTGCTTGCGATTGATCTGGATACCCTGCGAATTGAGAAGATCCTTAACAGTCGGGGAAACAACCACACCCTTTCCAATCCATTCCTTGACTTTCTCTTCGTTGAGTGTAAGCTGGTTCTCTGCCTCTACTGGGCGGTATGTTCCAACCTCATCGATTGTCTTGGATGAAGTAGCAAGGCGGCTGTCCTGTACTACGACCCTGTAATAAGGTCTCTTCTTTGTGCCGAAACGCTTAAGTCTCATTGTTGTGCTCACGGTATTCTCCTTATACTGCTTGAAAGCTTACATGCCGAACTGCTTCAGCATGGCAGCCTGTAATTTCTTATTTGTCATCACCTTCTTCATCATCAGGCGGGACTTCTCGAACTTTTTCAGAAGCCTGTTGACTTCTGCCACCGATGTTCCTGAACCTTTTGCGATGCGCTTACGCCTCGACGGTCCGATGATGCGGTAATTCCCTCTCTCAAAGCGTGTCATCGAACGGATGATCGCTTTCTCCTTCTCCAGTTCCTCAAGATGAAGGTCTTCTTCAGATATATTTCCCTTCGCACCGGGAATCATCTCGAGAAGCTTATCCGCAGATCCCATTTTCTTGAGGTTCTCAAGCTGATCGAGATAATCCTGAAGATCGAAGGTATTCTTCTCCATTTTCTTCTGGAGTCTCTCAGCTTCTGCCTGATCAAACTGCTCCTGAGCCTTCTCAACGAGGGATACAATGTCTCCCATGCCGAGAATACGGGTAGCGATACGCTCCGGATGGAAGACCTCAAGATCCTCCATCTTCTCTCCGGTACCGATGAATTTGATTGGCTTGCCAACCACAGCGCGGAGTGAAAGCGCTGCACCACCTCTGGTATCTGAATCGAATTTAGTGAGGATGACGCCGGATATCCCGACCTTCTCCTCGAATTCTTTTGCAATGTCTACAGCGCTCTGACCTGTCATCGCATCGGCTACGAAGAGAGTCTCATCCGGTCGCGACACCTTCGCAACACGCTGGATCTCCTCCATCAAAGCCTCATCGAGATGCATACGGCCAGAGGTATCGATAATCACTGTATCATACAGCTCATGTCTGGCTCTTGAGATGGCTGCTTCCGCAACCTTTGCAGGATCCTTCTCTCCGGAGAGAGTGAAAACAGGAACACCTGCCTTCTCGCCAAGTACCTGGAGCTGCATGATTGCAGCCGGACGCACAAGGTCTGCAGCGACAAGCATCACCTTGCGTCCTTCCTTCTTGAGTTTATATGCAAGCTTATGTGCTGCCGTGGTCTTACCTGAACCCTGCAGACCCATAAGAAGGATAACTGATGTAGTGTCCTTGCCTTTCAGGTTGAGCTGTGTGTTTCCCTCTCCCCCCAGAAGCTCGACCATCTTGTCATAGACAATCTTTGTGAACTGCTGTCCAGGATTTACGGATGAAAGAACCTTCTCTCCAAGAGCCTCATCAAGGGTTGAATTGACAAAGCGGCGAACGACACGGAGATTGACATCAGCATCGAGGAGAGCTTCCTTGATCTCCTCAACTGCGTCACGTACATTCTTCTCCGAAATCTTCCCCTTGCCGGAGAGATTTCTCATAATACCTGTGAATTTTCCTGCAATACTATCAAACATCGTGTTACCGGGCCATATTTATAGCCTTAATGCTTATACAATAATGCAAGCTCACTGTCAACTTCACCGGAGCTTGCCCTCGCTATCAAAATCGACGACATTGTCATCATCATTCAAAATTACAGGCTTGCCGGCAATGCGATCAAGACGATAGCTTACGGTCGTAGAGACACCCGCTTCCATCTGCGTGACACCGAGAAGTGTTTCAGAGCCTGTGACTGTATGCTTGTTGTGGGTGATGATGATGAACTGGCTCGTCTTTCCAAAATCAACAAGAACATCCAGAAAGTAGCCTATGTTCTTATCATCAAGAGCGGCATCGAGCTCATCGAGGATACAGAACGGTGATGGCTTGACCTGATAGGTCGCGAAGAGAAGAGCAACAGCTGTCATACTCCTTTCACCACCGGAAAGAAGCGAGAGCGTTACAAGTTTCTTTCCAGGTGGCTGGGCAAAGATATCGATACCGGATGTCAGGACGTTCTCAGGATCCTCGAGGGTAAGTTTCGCAATCCCTCCGCCGAAAAGACGCGTGAACATGGCCTGGAAGTTCTCACTGATCTCATTATAAGTCTTCAGGAAGAGCTCCTTTGCCCTGTTCTGGATCTCCTCAAGGACCTTCTCAAGGTCAACCCTTGCCTTGTTCAGGTCATCAAGGTGCTTTGCATAGAAATCGAACTGCTCCTTAGCGGCATTGTAGTCATCCTCTGCAAGGTAGTTGACAGTACCGAGCTTCTCAAGCTCCTTGTTCACTTCAGAGAGTTCATTCATCAGGAGTGTATCATCAGGCAGATCCTCCTCATCGATGATACGCTGGAACTCTCCGAGGTTTCTGGAGTATTTCGCGAAGAATGACTGTACGACATTCTCTATGAGCGTATCGGTTGACCCGATATTCGCATTCTGCTCAGAAAGGATCCTGTTCGCTTCATTGAGGTCGGAATAGGCAGCTTCCTTGTCATTACGCTTCTTCTGAAGAGCTGCTGTAAGCTCGGCAACTACTGTTCTCTCTCCTTCTGTCGCCCTTACCTTTTCCTCCAGCTCCTTCTTCATATCCCGGCGGCTCTCTTCCTCTGCCTTTATCCTGTCATTGTATTCCTGGACAAGGCTTCGGTCCTTTTCCGAGTCAAGATATGCCGTCTCTTTCTCATTCTCCTTTTCCTCGATGGATGTTTTAACAGCCTGGAGCGAGCTTTTTGCTATATCAAGGTTTGAAAGCACGGAGCGATAATGCTCTTTCTGCTGGTCAATTGTCTCGGAAAGGGACTCCGTATCATGGCGAAGCACCACAACCTCATCCCTTGCAAGCTGGATTTTCGTCCTGTTTTCCTGACTTTCACGCCTTATCTCGACTTCCTTTCTCTCAATTTCCCTTTTCTGGGCTATGAGACCTTCTGAAGAAAGGAGTTTGTCGACAATCGGCGGGATGGATGCCTTGTATTCATTGAAAAGGACGACAAGCTCATCGACGGAAGAAAGGAAAACACTGAAATCCTTTTCAGCTATTTCCCTGGAGATAAGAGCCTCTGAATCGAGAGAACGCAGGAATGCTATACGGTTGGAGACGACACCCTTGACCTCTTCAGCCTTCTTCAGGAAAGCATTTACCGCCCTGTCCCTTCTTTCTCCGGAATATGCGGTATCCGTATTCTCATCGACTTCGGTTACAAGATCCTCTATGACCTTCTTCAGCTCTTCTGTAAGCGCAATAAGCTGCTCATCAAGTACGGCATTCCGCTCTTCCCTTTTTCTCGATTCTTCCTCAAGCTGGGAAATCCGGACCTTCTTCTCCTCCTGCATCTTCGTCATTGCAGCTATCTGGCGGAATTCCTCATCTGCCTGATCCTGCTTGAGCGAAAGACTGTCCTCAAGAGCCTCCACCTCTCCTTTAAGCCTGTCTATCGTGCTCTGGATGCCGGCAATCCTCTCATCTGAGCTTTTGAGACGAATGGAGGCATCCTGGAAATTCTCCGTCCAGATGTTTATCCTTTCCTCAGCCATCTTGATGTTATTCTCAAGATTGTTTATCCCCAGCTGAGCCTGATAAAGTTCCTCGTTCCTTCCTTTGAGCTCTGCCTGTGCCGTATCGATTTCAGCAGTAAGCGTCCTCATCAGCTCCTGAAGCCTTGCGATCTCACCCTCTGCATTTGCCTTCCATTTCTCTCTCTGCTCCTTCAGCATCGAGTATGTGCGGATTCTGGCGAGATTGTATCTTACATCGAGGTCGAAGGCCCTCGTCTCAAGTTCCCTTGCTTTCTTTGCCTTCTCTGCCTGGCTTCTGGATCTGTCACAGGCACGTTTCGCTTCATTGTATGAACGTGTTATGTCGTCAATATTCTGTGCAGTCTTCTCCAGATCGAGCTCCGCGCTGTGGCACTGCTCCTTGTACCGGGAAATTCCAGCAGCTTCCTCAAAAAGATATCTTCTGTCCTCAGGTTTCGTGGAGAGAATCTGGTCTATTTTTCCCTGCTCAAGGATTGAGTATGCGCTTTTTCCTACACCGGTATCGAAAAAGAGCTCTCTTATGTTTCTCTGGAGACACTTCTGACCGTTAAGAAAATACTCACTTTCACCTGTACGGAAATAACGGCGCTTTATGGCAACCTCCGCAACATCGGTGGGAAGCTGATGCTCGGAATTGTCTATTGTGAGCTCAACCTCTGCAAACGGCATAGGCTTTCTGGTATCGGTTCCATTGAAGATGACATCCTCCATCTTTCCAGCACGGAGAGACTTGGTACTCTTCTCGCCCAGTACCCACTTGATTGAATCGACAATATTTGACTTGCCGCATCCATTTGGCCCCAGCAGTGATGTGATGCCACCTGCGAAATCTATATGTGTCTTATCTGCAAAGCTCTTGAAGCCGTAAATGTCTAGGGATTTGAGGAACAAGCTCAATCCTCCTTGAAACTGAATCTTGATGATTATAGCATTGTTGATGATTATGGAAAATGGCCTGTTTGAAAGTGTGGATGAGATCGATTACGGGATAATATGCGGCGCAGATGAGGCCGGACGCGGACCGCTTGCAGGGCCGGTCACCGCAGCTGCAGTGGTGCTTTCTCCGGACTTTCCCGTGGAGATCCTCAATGACTCAAAGAAAATGACCGAGAAAGAGAGGGATGAAGCTGCCATCATCATCCGGCAAAAGGCTGTGGCCTGGGCCATCGTGTCTCAAAGCCACGCTGTGATTGACCGCATAAACATCCTGCAGGCATCGCTTCTTGCAATGAAGATGGCTTATGAGAAAGTCTCCAGGATCGTGCATGTTGACACGCTTCTTGTCGATGGGAACAAGCGTCCTGATGTATCGGTTAGATGCCACGCACTTGTCAAGGGAGACCAGAAGATTCCGGAGATAATGGCCGCATCGATTCTTGCAAAGACAGAGAGGGACAGGATAATGAAGCTCTGTGACAGAAAGTGGCCACAGTATGGCTATGCAAAGCACAAGGGCTATCCTACAAAGGAGCACATAGCCATGATAGAGAAGTTCGGCCCCTCTCCGATTGAAAGAAAGACATTCATGAAGGAGAAGGATGAGACTCCTTCCCTCTTCTGATCAGTCCTCCTTCTTCGGACTGGTATCGGCGTGACGGCGGCGTACCATCGTAGTCGGGCGCTGTCTTCTTGTTCCGTTGATCTTTATGAAATCAATTGATTTCTGGAATTCCTTGATGAATTCTCCGATATCTTCCTGATACACGATGACAGACTGTCTTAGATATCTGCCTTCTGTGTCAGTCGGTCTGGACTCCACGATGTTAAGGAAGAGATCTCCGTAGATATTCTCCTTCACATTGAAGAAATATGTCCTGTCATCTTTAACAAGCTTTGTTGAAAAAACTTCTCCGCGCTCTCCCATATGGATCCTCCGTTATTATCTGATTTCTGGCCGAATATATCATAAGAGAATTGTTGAATCAATCAGGCTTTCTTCTTTTCATTGGATTCAACGACAAGATTGTGAGTCATCAGGTACCTGAGGACAGCGAAATCACGATCCGATTTGATATTTTCCTTTATTATAAGAATATAGTCATCACGTGTCCCGATGATATGATCGTGAAGTATGTCAATCGCTTCCTTATGCTTTCCTTTCCTTATGCATTCCACCATCATGAGGTGGCTCTCATATGCCGCATCGGGCAGGTCCTTGCGGAAATATGTCATGAGCCTCATGCGTCTGAGCTGGAGAAGTATTGACGCATAGTACTCCTGAAGCCGCTTGTTACCGGATGCCTGTATGATGTAGCTGTGGAAATCGGAGTCGTAATCGAAGACACTGTCATAATCAGCGGCACGGGAAGAGGCAAGAATCTTCTCATTGATGCAAATTAGAGTGTCGAGAACTTCATCGCTAACCCCACGCTCCATTGCAATCTCCAGTGCTGTACGCTCTATTCCATCACGGGCATCGAAGAGATCGATGACATCCTCTGCGCTGATCCTCCGCACCTCATAGCCCCGCTTGTTCTTCTCAACAAGAAGTCCGTCATTGCAGAGACGCATTATGGCTTCGCGGATCGGAGTCCTGCTCATGTCAATCTGCTGGCTGAGAGAGAAATCAGAGACGATATCCCCAGGCATAAGCTCTAGGGAAAGTATTCTCCTTTTTATCTCATCGTATGCTGCTGCTGATAGAGAGCTGTCCTTCTTCACAATGTCTCCTTTCCGCATATTCCCATGATTTCAGAATAAAGGGCATATGAATCTTCCCTGTTGTATCCCCAATATAGCATGATATCCAGAATCATTGGAGATATGGGAAAATCATTTATTGTCTCTGAAAATGATGCTGCCGCTATCTCGGAAGGTGCTGAAAGCGTTCCTGTATGCTCCTTTCCGAAGAGCTTCCAGAGCACTACCTTCTCCTTGGCAGTTCCAAGATTCTCATTTCTCTCCTCAAGCACATGATAAATCTCATGGCCTATCATCAAACGCTTTATATCATCCTCGCCGATGATCTCTCTCACCTCATCGCTTGAGACAGCCTTCTGTATGGGTTCCTCCATGATGGTGATAAGATCCGGGTAAGTGAAGGTTGCGAAAACGATTCTGCCTTTCATCTGCTTGATAGCGGAGGTCTCGATTCTGAGGTTCAGCTTCTCTGCGATTCTGTATGGGTCACTGCCATAAAGCGCCCTGACTCTTTCGCCTTCCCTTCTCCCTGTATCGATTGCCGCCTGAATGAGAGCCTTTTTCCGTTCATCGCTCACCTTCTCCCGATATCTGTCACGCGAGAAAGAATAGAGCCCCCAGGAGACGGGATCGACTCCTGAAAGCTCTTTGATGATAGATGCAAGCTGAAGATCATCATCTAAAGCCATATCAGCCTCAGTGCTGCTTCACATTTGCAGCAACAATGATGATCTCATCATCCGGTTCAAGTGCCGCAAGCTCGAGATCCATCAAAAGCATGAGCTGCTCGAGGTCTGTGGAGGAGAAATCCATGACGCGGGCACCCACGCAGAGGTAATAGTCGGGGCGGACAATAAGCTCCGTCTGATAGACCGCAAGCTCATCCCAGAATTTCCTGACTGTCTCCTGGTAATCCTTCACCTTCACCGTAGCTGCAGCTGCAAAACCTCTCTGCACCTTGATGAATCCCTTGTGATCGACGATCCTCACCGCACCATTTCCAGCTTTCGGGTCAGTATCGGAGAAGATGTAGAAATACTTGCTCTTTTCTATAAGGATGCACTTCGACTCATCGATGCGCATATCATCAGCTGCAAGCTTCCTCGCCTCTTCCTCTGTGCATTCCTTCAGCAGATCCGTTGTCTTCACCTCTGTCGATCCCGTAGCGATTGCCGTCACCTTTGACGTCTGCGGATCAATCTCAACATGGACTTCCACGGATTCTGCTGTTGCACCGGATTCCACGGCCTTGTTCATGGCCTCAAGCTTGATTGCCTTTATATCATCCTTGCTCGGTGATGGAATGATACGCTCAACAACATCGCGGACCATGGAAAGTGCAACTCCGATTGAGGAGATGACCTCAGCGTTCTCAGGAATCGAATAGCGCACACCCATCTTGTTCGCAAAATATACGATAAGCGATGCAGCTCCTCCTCCGACTCCTACGAGCGAGATCTGATCCTTCTCAAGCTTGTACTTATCCGCAAGAGCGAGAATGACCGGTTCGATCTTCGCATAGGATTTCTCCATTATCTGCTTTGCAATATCCTCAGCGGTGGTGCCGCAGTAATCTGCAAGTGCCTGCATTGCCTTTCTGGCACTCTCTGCGTTGCCATAGGAGAAATACTCAGGCTTCACAAGGCCAAGAACATTTGCAGCGCATGTGTTCGTGATTGTCACATACGAGCCGTCCTCAAGCTTTATCCTGACATAATCTGAAGGGTCTCCCGGCTTCGGTGAGAAGAACTCAACCTGGGGTTTGCTGATTTTATCCGGATCGGTGAATACGGCATAATCAAGTCCTGCGATATGTGCAGAGCGTGGTCCGACATCCACTACCCCATTCTTGTTTGCTCTGACCATGGATCCGCCGGCACAGCCGAGGACACGGACATCCAGTGAAGAGATATATGTCGAATGGCCACCTACGATTGAGTAATCGATGGCAGGACGTCCATTCTTGATGACGCCGATGTTCGTGGTGGTACCACCGACTTCGAAGTAAACACCGTTTGAAGCACGGAGATACATCAGAGAACCCATGACTGAGGCAGCCGGACCGGAGAGCATTGTAAGCACAGGGCGCTTCTTCATCTCCGAGATTTCCATTACACCACCATCACCACGCATGATCATCAGAGGAACTGTTACTCCTGCCTCCCTTACCGATGCCTCGGTCGAGTTAGCTGTATCGAGCATTTTCGGAAGAATCGATGCATTTATTGCCGCTGTTCTGGTTCTGCGTGTAAGACCATAGAGCTTGGTGATATCAGAAGCCATGGTAGATGGAACGCCTTTGGCAGTAGCGGCTTCGTAGACAAGCTTCTCTGCAGAATCATCATCGACACCGAAAGCCATTGAGGACACGAATACCTGAGCTCCTTCCTTCATCATCTCATCAATGGTCTTCTTGACATCCCCTTCTGTAAGGTTCTTTGTCTTCATGAATCTGTTGATGATGTGAATCTTCTTCTGGTTGCCGAGATCGATATCTGCAAGGTTTGTCTGCTTCTTGGCAAGAAAGCCCTCGATACCGCCCTTTGCCATTCCGATTACGCCGACAACAGCGACATCACCTTCAACAAGAGCGTTGGTGGCCTGCGTTGTCGAATGAGCGACGAACACGACATCCGATGGACTTATGTTATTCTCTCTCAGACAATTCTCGAATGACTTCACGACACCCGCAGCGACACCGCGCGGATCATCATGAGTGGTCTTCACAGATGACTTCCCGATTATCTCGTGTGTCTCATTATCGATAGCGACAGCCTTTGTGTGCGTTCCACCAACATCAATACCCATTCTGACGGATCTACCCATCGTCTATTCCTCCGGAAATGCGCAGCCGGAAATCCCGGCTGCATTATTGATTAAGCTACGAGAGAACCTCTCATGAAATAAACAAGGAGACAGCAGATGATTGAGATAACATATCCTGTCGGGATAGCGATCTTCATAAACTGCTTTGTATCTACCTTCGTGTATCCGATACCCCATGCAACCCAGGACTGTGTGATGTCAAGATGCTGGACTGTAAGAGTAATACATGAGAAGAGCGGATAGAGGAATGCTACAGGAAGCACTGACTCTGCAGAGAGGAAGATTGCAAGGATTGCCGCGCCGCATCCTACGAGGCTCATAGGTCCACGGAAATATCCAAGGAGGGAAATGAGACCGAAGACGAGGCAGAGCACGAACGGATTGTCTGGAATGAGGTTTCCGAGAAGTGCCTGGAAATATGGTGCTACATATACGGCAGAGTTATTGAACATAGCAAGAATGAGGAGGAAGCCGATGAGCGGAGCTGTATCGATCGCACCATCTGTGAACTGCTTCTGAAGCATTCTTGTTACATTGACGAAACCGCCCTTGATCTTTCCACAGGTGATGAGAGCATAGAGAGAAGCAATGAGGAAGCCGAGGATGATAGGAAGGTCAAATGCCATAACACCTACAACAGGAAGAATGACTGCAATCCAGGAATACCATGGAGCATTTGTCTGTCCGGCATCGCTTGAGACAGCTGCCCATGTGCGGACCTTCTTTGATTTCTTCAGTGCCACATTCGCCACGATGTTGACGATGATGAGAGCAATGAAGAAACATGTGATTCCGAACGGGAAGTTCATCTGATATGTATACTCTGCTGCTTCCGGGCGGAGAGATACGAACATGGCGATGAACTGGTTGAAAAGAAGGATGTTGCCATGCATACCTGCCATGATGGATCCCATGAATGAGAAAAGCGCAACAGGAACGGAGATTCCCAGTGAAAGGAGAATCGGAAGCACGATGATACCTATCGAGATGACAGGACCAGCACCTGTCATTGATGTGAAGATGACAGCTGTGATGATAGAGAGAAGCGTCATCGTAAGGCCCGGTCTGTCGCCACCGAGCTCAACAGTCTTCCTGATGAGTGTGGAAGCGATTCCAGTCTCGATAAGGACTCTTCCGAAGAATGCGCCGAAGAAGATGTATACGAGGATGGAGGAACTCCAGTTCGCAGGTCCTGTCTGATATACATACGTCAGCACGTCCTGGATGCTCTGTCCAGCCATTGAGCTGTTCGGTGTGAAGATGTTACCGATCAGAGCAAGCACAGTGAAAAGCGTAGCCATGATAGCCATGCCAACCATGAGGTTGTATCCCTTGATACAGTAAATGGCAAGCAGAACAATGGATACGATCAAGATGATTCCGATTGCAATACTCATACTTTCTACTCCTTATATAAGTTGAGTTTTATCGATTGTAACAGATGAACCTGATACCCCTGCTCTCCGCATAAAGACGCAGCACCTCATTGTAGCTGCCATATGCAATGTGCAGGTGGTTCGAGTTCATGGTGCGGAAGAAGAGGTCATAATCCACATCAGCCTTTATGAATGCATGCGGATAGCACCAGCTCGTCTTCCTCAGCTCCTCTATCGGCCGCATCTCAGTCTCCCCTTCAAAGCAGCCGAGCACATACTCTCCATTGCTCCTGAAAAGACGCGCAACAGTCACATGTCCGGGATGGGCAATGAACTGTGTCGCTCCTCCCCCAGCGAGGCCGAATGAATGCTGCATCATCGTTATGTGAGAATACGAATCCCTGCTGTCATCCGGATTGCCGAAATAAGGAGCAAGGCTTCCGCAGTTTGCGATGATGAATTCCTTCTTCTCATCTGAAAAGTATTTGATATCCAGCAAAGCCGATGGATGACCACCGCTTGCAAGAGAAAGAATCCGCATTGTCAGGGCACCGTCCGCATCGCACTCGCATGAGACAGGAACAGGCTTTTTGCGTCCATCAGCGTCCTCGTCATTGTTGAGAAGCGCAACTGCAAGGCACTGCAGCGCATAATGATCGCTCATCTCCTGCTGGCATTTAAGACCGAGAAAGTCGTAGTGCCCATCCTCGACAATATCCTTTACAGCAAGATAGCTCCTCATCTGCCTTTCAAGCGACTCCGGAGTGAAAAGACCGCTGAATTCAATCTTCACCCTGTCCTTCCACCAGGCAAGATGACGGTCAACACGTTCTTGATCTATGGCTTCAGCTCTGTAGTAAATCTCAAACTGATCGCGATGATCGAAGCTCACTCCGAAAATCCTTGCCCACTGTGACGGGTCTGCTACAGTCGTTCCGATGCCGATGCTTCTTCCTCCAAGCATGCAGAAAGAACTGTTCTTGACTTCCTCATCCAGCGATGCTGCGATGATGTAATCTGAGGTTTCCTTGTATATGGCAGGATCCGAAAGATCGCCTGCTATTCTCAGGCATTTCTTGCCCATCTGGTCGAGCATGCCCGCAGCGGTAAGCATCACGACAAGACTTGAGCTGTCAGTTCTTCTGTTTCCAAGAATAGCGACAGGAGAATCAGTTGCCTGTGCAATGCGCATCGAGATGCTGGGAGTTCCCCAGATCGGATAGAAAATGAGGACTGCTCTTATTCCTTCCTTTCTTATGTCCTTAGCAACCTCGATAGCTGTCTTCTCATCGTAGACGATATCACGCGTATAAACATCGAAATCCTTCCTGAGAACGGAGAGCACCTTCTTTGTCTCTTCCTCTACTATCGAAAGCCTTGTCTTATAGAATTCAACCCTGCTGTCACCTATCGTGATAAGCGCAACTCTTCTTTTATCTGCCATAATACACCTTTGAATACAGAAATTGTATACACTTATTGTGTACTCTAAATCTCATTGAATTAGCTGTCAACAGAAACTTCCTCAAGGAAACAGAAAAACAAGATGAAATCCGTATTGACACTGTTTTCGCTTTTGTGTAATGTCTTGTCCGTTAGCTCAAATGCGACTGTGGTATAATGGCTATTACCTCAGCCTTCCAAGCTGAAGATGCGGGTTCGATTCCCGTCGGTCGCTCTCTGAAAGGTCTCCCTGATGGGAGATTTTTTCTTTAATAATAAATACATTTCATTAATATTGCCTCACAGGAGGTCCTGAGATACTGGAAAGCATCAGTACTGATACATCATCACATGAATTTCAAAGCAATATATGGATTCCGGTTAGAAAGAAAAATGAGAACTGAGGATGTTTTCAGAGATGATGTGATTCAGATATAATTTCCAGCATGGACATTCTTATGGAAAGATATGCGGATATCATCCTGAAACGGGCACTTCGCCTGAGGCAGGGCGATGTCCTCTCAATAAACACGGAAGAGGAAAACAGCAGTTTTGCACATCTTATCGCAAACAAGGCAAGAGCGATCACGGGAAATGGCAGCTATATACAGAACATCGAGAACGGCAAGGTAACGGAGAGTGAGGAGGTTGCCACCGATTATGCCATAGAGAAAAAGCCTACTGCCCTTCTCTATCTTCCTGTATACCGTGAGTATGGAAAAGCAGAAGATGGTGCACAGTTATCTGCACCGGAGATACAGAGATTCAGGCATCTTTCGGAACCCCTGGATAACTCCGATCCACTCATTCCATTTGCCTCCGCTCCCGTTCCTTCAGATGCATGGGGACACATACTCGATGAGGACGGGAATCTCTCCCTCTCCGCATCCATCCTTTCCGATCTTCTGAACCTCGGCGAGGATGATTACCTGGAGGAAAAGGAGGAGGTGGATCTTCTTTTTTATGAAAGGGACAGGCTGAATGAGCTTGGCCTTGTGAACGGCAGGATAATGGATGAAGAAGGAACCGACCTAAGCTTCTCGTTCCTTCCCGGTTCTGAATTCGCAACGACAGCCATGACACTCAGAAACGGCAGGAGATTCATACCGACGATCTACGCTTCTGACATATTCCGCGCCCTTGACTGGAAATCTGCAAACGGCTATTTCACCGCAACACGTCCTTTCATGCTTTTCGGACACATCGTAAGGCATTTCTCTGCAAAGGTTGAAAATGGAAAGATTACGGATTTCTCATCAGACAATGTCTCAAGCCGTCTGATCAGGCTCTATCTGGAACAGGAAGAGAATGCCGGGTATATCTCGGAGCTGGGACTGGCGGAGGAAAACTCAAGTGCCGGATGCATAGAGTATTTTGCCCTCCCTGAATGGGACAGGATGCGCTGCTCTTTTATAACGCTTGGCGGTCCAAAACCGGATAGCCTGAAAAACGATGAGGCAAGGGGAAATGCAAATGACTCCCTCCTGACGCTATCCATCCCCATCGGTTCTGACACTGCCATCATCACGGCACAGGACGGGGATGGAAATGAATTCACGATAATGGAGGACGGCTTTATAAAGGAAGAGTATTGAGTGAAGCTATAAGGCTCAGCCCTTTCAGTGTATGAAGCCCGTCCACTTCATCAAGACGCGGTATCAAAGGAGAGATTGTCTGCGAAAGGCCGCCGGTGGCAATGACCCACAGCTTCTCTCCTATCTCATCCTCTGTCCGTCTTATTATGGAATCTACAAGGCCTGCATAACCGAGCATCACACCTCCCCTGATTGACTGCTGGGAATCCCTTCCCATCGGAGTGTCAGGGAGTTTAAGCTCAACCTGCGGAAGCTGTGCTGTGCTGCCAAAAAGCGCATTGACTGCAGTGACAAGACCGGGGGCTATGGAACAGCCAAGGACTTCGCCAGAGCTGTTTACAGCAGAGAGAGTAAGAGCAGTTCCGAAATCAACAACCATGACAGCGCTCTCAGGTTTGACGTGATGTGCATATGCAAGGTTTGCAAGGATGTCCGTACCGAGCTCTCCCGGGATGGATGAACGCACGAGGCCTGTATTCACATCATGTGTGACAATAAGCGGATGGATATTGAAAAGACGCTGAATGTTCTTCTCCACAGATCTCGTCATATTGGGAACAACGGAGGATATAATCGCATGATGGACCATATCAGCCTTGATCCCGCCTTCCCTGAAAAGCGCGTTGAAGATCACGAAATACTCATCGCTGGTCTTCTTGGTATCCGTATATACACGCCATGAATCAACAAAGCGCCCTTTGTCAAAGAGCGCAAGCACAATATTCGTATTTCCGATATCACAAGCTACAAGCATCAGAGAAGCACGACTCCTTTAACGTCCTCATAGGCCGAAGCCCTGAGTGCTTTGATATTTCCGTCATTGATATAATCGTCGAACTTCATCATGCGGTCGATGACTCCCTTCGGAGTGAATTCGATGATACGGTTAGCGATGGAATCAACGAACTGATGGTCATGGGAATTGAACAGCACGACGCCCTTGAAATCTATAAGTCCGTTGTTCAATGCCTGAATTGCTTCAAGATCGAGGTGTGATGTCGGCTCATCAAAGATGAGACAGTTCGCACCTTCAAGCATCATGCGAGCAAGCACGACACGGACCCTCTCTCCTCCTGAAAGGACATTGCAAGGCTTCAGGGCCTCATCACCTGTGAAAAGCATTCTGCCGAGGAAAGAACGTACATATGTGTCATCGTCCTCCTGTGAGAACTGCTGGAGATAGTCGGCAATGGACTCATTTTCCTTGAACATTCCGCTGTTGTCCTTCGGGAAATAGGAAAGCGATGTCGTCACACCCCAAGTGAATGTGCCTTCATCCGGTTCAATCTCTCCTGCCAGTATCTGGAAAAGGACTGTCTTCTCGTAGTGGTTAGGACCGACGAATGCAACCTTGTCTCCCGGGTTTATGGTAAGGGAAAGGTTGTCGATGACCTTCTCACCTTCTATCGTCTTGGAAAGGTTCCTGATCTCAAGAACATTCTTTCCGATCTCACGGTTCGGTTTGAACGCAACATACGGGAAACGCCTTGAAGATGGTTTTATATCATCAATTGTGAGTTTATCTATAAGTTTCTTGCGGCTTGTGGCCTGCTTGGCCTTTGCCACATTCGAGGAGAAGCGCTGGATGAATTCCTTCAGCTCTGCAATCTTATCCTCCCTCCTCTTCTTCTCATCCTTGAGCTGCTTTGCGGCAAGCTGTGAAGACATATACCAGAAATCATAGTTACCGACATACAGCTGTATCTTTCCGTAGTCGATATCACAGATATGCGTACAGACTGTGTTGAGGAAGTGACGGTCATGAGAAACAACGATGACTGTATTGTTGAAGTCCTCAAGATAATCCTCGAGCCAATGGATGGATTCAAGGTCAAGGTGGTTCGTAGGCTCATCGAGGAGAAGGATGTCTGGATTTCCGAAAAGAGCCTGTGCAAGAAGGACACGGACCTTGAGATTATCCTCTATCTCCGCCATCTTCTTTTCATGAAGATCCTGGGGAATTCCAAGCCCGTCAAGCATCTGACCTGCATTGGCTTCAGCCTCCCATCCTCCAAGCTCTGCGAACTCGCTCTCAAGCTCTGCGGCCCTGATTCCATCCTCTTCGGAGAAATCTGCCTTCTCGTATATCGCATCGCGCTCTTTCATCACGTCATACAGCTTCTGATAACCCATGATGACCGTATCGATGACCCTGTAATCATTGAATGCGAAGTGATCCTGGCGAAGAACAGTCATTCTCTCACCCGGTGTGATGATGACCTCTCCTGTATCCGGCTCAATCTCACCGGAAAGAATCTTCAGGAATGTGGATTTTCCCGCACCGTTTGCACCAATGATTCCATAGCAGTTGCCAGGAGTGAACTTGATATTGACTTCCTTGAAAAGGACCTGGGTTCCGTAAGACAGCGAAATATTCGATGCTGTGATCATTACTTAAATTACCTCTTGCGTTTTTATTTCTGAGACACCTGAAAAACCGAAGCAATGTTATCAGCTGTTCTTTTTAGTGTCAACAATTAGCTTCTCTGGACAAAGATATGCGATGTGCCGAGAATACAGGCATGGAGAGACGCTGCATCATTTATGTATTCTCTGGTACGGGAAACACTGCGCTTGTCGCAAGAAGATATCAGCAGGATGCTGGCTTCACTGTCAATATCCAGGAAATCAATGCAGATTTCAAAAGCCTTCCATCCACAGGCGGATACGATCTTGTGGGACTGGGTTACCCTGTCCATGCATTCAACCCTCCGCATATAGTGATTGATTTTGCAAAAACAATGAAAACGAGGGAAAGGAAGGACCTTTTCATATTCCATACAGGAGGAGAAGGACTGTCTCTCAATGCTGCATCATCCAGAGGACTTTACCATATTCTCTCCAGGAATTTCACAATCATCTCCGAGCGCCACTTCGTCATGCCCTACAACATGATCTTCCGCCATGATGATGCCACAGTGAAACACATGATCACATACATGGAGAAGCTTGTAAAAGAGCATGTCCGGGAGCTTGAAGAGGGAAAGAGGGACAAAAAACATAAAATGGTTCTGAGATACCTTATCTCCGTCCTCTTCCGCATAGAATGGATTTATGCACGTTTTCAAGGAAAGACGATGAGGGCGGACCAGAAGTGCACAGGATGCGGTCATTGCGCCTCAATCTGCCCGATGAGGAATATCACGATGGTAAACGGAAAACCTCGATTCGGCACAAAGTGCCTTCTCTGTGTACGCTGTTCATTCTCCTGCCCGCAGAACGCAATCTCACTGGGACTCCTTAACGGCTGGAAGGTGAACGGTGCATATCCTATCGACAAGATCATGGCAGATGAGTCCATCCCAGATACAATGGCGCTGGAAAAACTCCCCCTGCCCTATAGAAGCTATTACAGGAAAGCAGAAAGACTTCTCAGCGGAAAGTGAACTCCATCCTGCAACGAAGTTCAGCTTCTATCCTCTCCGATTATATGGATACGATGATGAATTTGAAAATTCACAGACCAATTACAGGAAAATCATAAATGAATGCAGAAAGAAAAATGCGGCTCATGTGAACCGCATTCCGATAGTCCCTAGCGGAATCGAACCGCTATTTAGAGACTGAGAATCTCCCGTCCTAACCGTTAGACGAAGGGACCATTTTTACTCCTGGGATGGAGGGACTCGAACCCCCAAAGGCAGAACCAGAATCTGCAGTGTTACC
>CASEGX010000077.1 GCA_949287505.1 uncultured Spirochaetales bacterium
AAGACCCTTGCAGTCATTTTCCAGCTTCTGGAACCATTCCATTTTCAGTCAAGTTCTCCTTTCCTTGTAGAGTTTATCATGTTCGCAGATGTTTTCAACAATAGATTTATAAAAATGTTTTAAAAAAATCCTTTACAAAAGTGTCAAGCGGGGTTTTAATTCATGTAGAGGTCCAGAAAATATGACGAAAAACAGTACACAGGTCATACGTAAGGCAAATCTTTATTTAATTTACCAGTGCATATCTAACCATGGGCCAATAACTACGGAGGCCATAGTTCAGAAGACTGGAATCAGCAGACCTACAGTTGTCAGTCAGCTGAAGAAGATGATTGAGGATGATCTTGTATCGTTCTGTGGCTTCAGCGAATCAACAGGAGGAAGAAGTCCTTCTCTTTATACAATCAACAGAAATGCGAGATATGCCATCGGTGTTGATCTTGAATTTCCCATTGTCCGTGCAGCGATCTCGACCAATGGCGGGGAGATAATAGCATTCAAGGAGAAGGAATATGAGAATGATGAAGAGGGCACGGTGGTTCTTGATGAATTGCAGAATATGATTTCTTCTCTTATGGAAGCTGTAGAAGACAAATCAAGAATCATTGGTATCGGCGTCGGCCTTTCAGGAACAATAGATATAAAGAGTGGTGTATCTGTCAGAATGGAAAGAATTCGTGGCTGGCACAATGTTCCGATTGTCGACATTCTCTCTTCGCGTTTTTCCCTCCCAGTATACATAAAAAATGATGTTCATCTTCTTGGCCTTGCAGAGGAAAAGCTTTATCTGACATCGGAAGTCACGGACTACATATATATCGGTATCCGCGGTGGCGTTGGAAGCTTTATCGTGAAAAACGGAAAGGCGATGGATGGTGAGCATGGGAACTCTGGATTCATAGGACATACAAGCCTTAATCCGGATGGAGAACGCTGTATATGTGGCAGCCGAGGATGCTTGGATATCTATGCAGGTGAGCTTTCCATGGCAAACAAATACAGGAACCTGGGTGGACAATATCAGGGGCATCTCGATTTAAGCACTTTCATCAGCCTTGCACAGAAAGGAGATGAGCTTGCAATGGACCTCGTAAAACAGGCCGCCCGTTATCTTGGCATTGCCATTGCGAATATGGTGAAGACGCTGGAAATCTGTACTGTGATTGTAGGGTCGGTCAGCGGGGACATTGAAGGATCGTTCTTCATCGATGATGTAAGAGCATCTGCACACAAATATCTGAATGATTATCAGGTGAGCCAGCTTGAAATCAGGTGTGGAAAGCTTCAGGCAGGAGAAGCTCCGCTTGGCGGTTGTTTCCTTGTATTCAGCAAAATGCTGAAAGAACCGAAGCTCAGCCTGTCTATATAAAAGGAGAATATTATGGAAACAGAGAGGATAAGGATCGGAATACGTCCGATTGTCGATGGCAGGGAAGAAGGTGTCCGTGCCTCCCTTGAAGGCCAGACAAGAAAGATGGCAGAAAGCGTGGCAGCTCTTCTTTCTGATAATGTCACATATGCAGACGGATCACCGGTCGAATGCATCATCAGTGCCTCGATTGGCGGTGTCAAAGATGCCTCGGATGCTGATGAGCTGTTCCGTAAGAACAATGTCGGGCTGACTATTTCCGTTACACCATGCTGGTGCTTTGGCTCTGAAACACTTGATATTGATCCTGTAAGACCCAAAGCCATATGGGGATTCAATGGCAGTGAACGCTCTGGTGCTGTATATCTTGCAGCAGCTCTTGCTGCATGCAATCAGAAAGGATTGCCGACATTCGGTATTTACGGACATGATGTTCAGGATAAAGATGACGAGTCCATCCCGGAAGATGTGAAGGAGAAACTGATACTCTTCGCTAAATCCGGTCTTGCTGTCTGTGAAATGAGGGGAAGATCATATCTTTCAATCGGAAATGTATGCATGGGTATTGCCGGCTCTCATGTAGATGAGGATTTCTTCCAGCATTACCTTGGCATGAGAAATGAGTATGTCGATATGAGCGAACTTACCCGCCGTATGACTCTCGGTATCTATGACAAGGATGAATTCAGAAAGGCACTTGAGTGGACTAAGAAATACTGTAAGGAAGGACTCGATCCCAATGTTGAATCGCGTCAGCTTCCCAGAGAGCAGAAAGATAAGGACTGGGAAACCGTTGTCAAGATGACAATCATCATCAGGGATCTCATGTCTGGAAATGAGAAACTCGATGCGCTTGGATTCCCGGAAGAAGCACGGGGAAGAAATGCGATTCTTGCAGGTTTCCAGGGGCAGCGGCACTGGAATGATTTCATGCCAAGCGGTGATTTCAGCGAGACGATGCTCAATTCCTCGTTCGATTGGAATGGAAAGCGTCCGTCCTACGTGGTTGCAACTGAGAATGACAATCTCAACGGTGTTACCATGCTTCTTGGCAATCTGATAACAAGGCGACCTCAGAACTTTGCGGATATAAGAACATACTGGTCTCCCGAAGCTGTAGAACGTGTGACTGGTACAAAGCTTGAAGGAATCGTTTCCAATGGGTTTATACATCTTAAGAATTCCGGTGCAGTGGCAATAGATAGCATGGGAATACAGTCTGAAGATGGAAGCGTTGAGATAAAGCCATGGTGGAATCTTACCGACAAGGATATTTCCTACTACATGGAAAATACCTCGTGGCACCCATCGAACCGTGAATATTTCAGAGGTGGTGGTTTCTCTGTAAAGGTGAGAACGAAAGGCGGAATGCCTCTGACTCTCATGAGAGTGAATCTTGTCCATGGTCTTGGTCCTGTACTGCAGATTGCGGAAGGCTGGTCTGTCGATCTTCCGGAGAATGTATTTCAGGCCATAGATGAGCGTACGGATCCATGCTGGCCGACATGCTGGTTCGTGCCACGGCTTACCGGCAAGGATGCCTTCCGCGATGTCTACACCGTAATGAACAGCTGGGGAGCAAATCATGGTGTGTTCACTTATGGGCATATCGGCGCAGAGCTCATAACGCTTGCTTCAATGCTGCGTATCCCTGTATCGATGCACAACGTTCCTGAAGAAAGGATTTTCCGTCCTTCCTATTGGCTTTCATTTGGTGTTGGTGACTCATATGGCTCTGACTATCGCGCATGCGAGAAGCTCGGCGGTTTATATAAATAAAATATTATCCTGAAAGAAAAAAGGAGAAAAATATGAAGAAAATTCTTGTTTTGGCAATGGCTCTGATGATTGCCATGGCTGGTGTCTTTGCAAGTGGTGCAGCCGAAGAAAGCAATGATGGCACAGTCACACTTGAAATACTGTCTCTCAAGAATGAACCTGGTGCACAGGCTGCATTTGAGGAGATAAAGGCGAATTTCGAAGCAATGCATCCTGATATCACTCTCGACATACAGTCAATGACCAGTGATAATCTCAAGACAACAATGAGAGCAAGGGCCGCCTCTGGTGACATGCCTGACCTTGTTACATGGATGAAAGAATTCGAGCCTGAGTATCTCATGAATATTGCAGGAGATTCATACCTTTCAAATCTCAATGCTGATACTGTAGCGGCTGCAAATGCCATCTATGATGAAGGTGAGGTATATGCAATGCCTATCGATAACGGTTTCATCGGTATGTATTACAATAAGGATGTCCTCGCTGCAAATGGACTTGAGCTTCCGAAGACAGTTTCTGAGTGGAGAGAGGTCTGCGAGACGCTTAAGGCAAATGGTGTCGTGCCATTCGCAACAAGCGCAAGTGATCTTTCTGTTCCATATATGTCGCTTATCGGGCTTTTTGCAGAGACTGTATATGGCAGGAATCCGAACTGGTCTGCAGAGCGTGATGCCGGTGAGCATCAGATTCTCACTGATGCTGGCTGGAAGGAAGCTTTTGATCTTCTTGTAGAGTTTGTCTATGGCTATAGTGATCTTGACAATCTCTTCAATATGGATGGCGATGGATCTGCTGCAATGATTGCAAACGGTGAGGCTGCTTTCTATGGAAACGGTTCATGGGCTCTTTCCTCGATCCGCGCTGTCAATGAAGATGCCAATATCGGTCTTGCAGCATTCCCGATTTCAGAAGATCCAAACGACGCAAAGCTTCTTTGTTTCCCTGACACATCATTCTCTGTCTGTTCCGCTACAAAGCATCCTGAAGAGGCAAAGCTTTTCATGGAATATATGACAAGTCAGGAAGCTGGGGAAATCTGGTCAAGGAACATGAGAGTCTCTTCTGCTGTAACAGGTGTCAATGTTGATTATGATCCGACAGCTGCAGATGTGAATTACTACATCACAAGCGGACTCTTCACACCTTATGGAGATCGTGTTCTCAGGTCCGTCTTTACAGACAAGCTCTGGGAAGACTTCTCCAAGTACATGCTTGGAATGGAAGACTGGAATGAACTTGGTGCGACACTCGATGAGTTCTGGGACAGGGCGCTGGAGATTGAACAGGAAACAACCTGATTTGATACCCAACTCGATCTGGCGGCCTGAAAAAGGCCGTCAGTTCCTGATAGGAGGCTAGATTTTGATACAGCAGAAAAGACAAGGCAGCTACTTCAAGAGGAATTCTTTTTATTTGCTTTTTCTCTTGCCTGCAATGATTCTCTTCATTCTCTTCTTTATTATTCCTGTTGTTCAGAGCTTCATACTTTCTTTTACGAATTCTTATGGTATGAGGACAAAATTCAGTTTTGTCGGACTCGAGAATTATATTGAAGCATTCCAGGATTCAAGTTTTACCGATACCATCAGCATAACGCTTGAATTCACGCTTATTGCGGTTGTTTTTGGCAATCTGATGGCACTGGCTCTTGCATTGCTTCTTGACAGATCCATAAAAGGGAACAATGCACTCAGGGCTATTTTCTTCATTCCGAATATAATGAGCCTTATTGTTGTAGGATATGTCTGGAAATTCGTATACACCAATGCAGTCCCGGATTTCCTTGAGATGCTTGGTTTCAGACGTATTGCTCTTCTTGGCAATCTTGATATGGTTGTTCCGGCAATAGCCATTGCTTCGATATGGAATATGGCTGGCTATTACATGGTCATTTATATTGCGGCATTACAAGGAATCTCCACTGATTACCTTGAGGCTGCGAAGATTGATGGTGCCTCATCATTGCAGACTCTTTTCAAGATAAAGTTACCGCTTCTTATGCCTACAATCATGACGTGCATAATGCTTTCTGTAGCAGGACAGCTCAAGACATTCGAGCTTCCGTATGCGATGACATCTGGCGGTCCTGCCGGTGCTTCTACCACCATGGTACTGAAAATCTACCATACCGCATTCAATGCAAACAGAACTGGGTATGCTACGGCGCAGTCTACAATACTCTTTGCCATAATAGCTTTCTTCAGTTTCATCATCTTCAAGATCTCCAGGAAAAGAGAGGAGGCTGTACAATGAAAGCGAATAAAAACAGTATTGCAGGAAGAGTTTCATTGAATGTTCTTACGTATTTCTTTGCAATATGCTTTATTTTTCCTCTTCTGCTGATGTTCATGAATACATTCAAGACGAGAGGAGAAATTGCGGAAAGCGCACTTGCATTTCCTGAATCGTTCAATCTTGATAACTATATCGAGATCATCACAGACAACGCTTTTGTCTCTTCTTTTGCAACAAGCATTCTGGTGGTGGTTCTGACAACCGGTTTCACTGTGATTATTGCGGCTATGACAGGTTATTCACTTGCAAGGTGGAAGAGCCAGGTATCAAATATCCTGACGACTGTGATAATGTCAACGCTCTTTGTTCCTTTTCAGGTATATATGATCTCCCTCATTGTCGTTGTCAGCTCAATCGGCCTCACAGGTAATATCCTGGGGCTCATACTGGTTTATATCGCATTGGGAATGCCTGTTCCGATTTTTCTTTTCAGAAGCTCGATATCCACATTCCCGAAAGAGATAGAGGAAGCTGCAGTTGTTGATGGATGTTCAAAGGCGCGTCTTTTCTTCCAGATTGTCTTCCCTCTGCAGAAACCTATGATTGCTACTGTCACTGTACTCAATGCGCTTTGGGTCTGGGGCGAATTCCTTGTAGCTTTCCTCGTCTATGGAAATCACAGGCCGATGACACTTCCTCTTTCCCAGCAGTATTTCTACAGCACATATACAAACCAGTGGAATCTGATCCTGACAGGATTCGTGATTTCATCCCTTCCAATCATCATCTTCTATATAGCAATGCAGAAATACATCATCAAGGGTGTCGTTTCTGGTGCAGTGAAAGGATGATGGACAAACCTCCTTTACCTTGCCGGGATGATGAGAGCGTTTTTCTCATTCCCGGCTTTTTCATGCTTCATCCATATCAAGAGCTGCCGTGATCCTGTTTATGAGAGTCAGTATCTTCTTTCTCAGTTTCTCCTGCTTCTTGGGGATTCGGTCTATCATTGAGGAAAGTGAGAACAGTGTCTCATTTGCAGCTTGTCCTATACTTGATAAAGGAGCGAGCGAGTAACGTCCGCCTCTATCTATCACTGCAAGGAATGAGAATTCCTTTTTCCCTGTGACAATTGGCATGAATGCGGAATCTATAAGAGCATTGAGCTCTCCGAATTCCTTCTTCTCCGGAGAGAATTTCCCCTTGATCTTTGTTTTCACGGGCCGCTGGATCATAGGCACAAGCCTGAGCTCCTTGTCTATCCTTGATGCTTTGTACTGGGTCTTTGAAAGATACTCTGCGCATTTGAGATAGAACTTTATTGAGCCTGAGCGGCTTCTTATCTTGCCAAGGTCCGTTACAGGGACTGCATAAAGAGTCTTTCCGTTCCTTCCTCCGCTCTCATACCTCTTCATCTCATCGCCGCTTTCACGGAGAGCCTGCCGAGCTTTCTTCTTTCCCTGTGGCAGTCTCAGCTCCTCGAGAAGCTCTGGATCAACCTGCTGTATCCAGTCCTTCCTGAGAGGCGAGACGGTGCGGGCATACATCTTTGTTGTCTGGACGATTTCTCCTGCAAGAATGTACTGCGGAGGTATTGTGAACCATGCCGAGCCAGGATGTATGAGAATCTTGTCTGCTGTCAGGGAGCGGTATGAGAATCTGTCGATCTTCATACAGACATACTGCCTCAGTCCTGCTGTAAGGCACAGGAAATATTCCGGTATTGAATGCTTTTCCGAAACAGGTATGCCCATTCCTGATATGATTTCCAGAAGCTGGTCCTTGATGTGCAGAATCTCTTCCATCGATTCATAATCCAGGAAATGCGACTCTGAAAATGACTGTTTTTCCTTCTTGTTGCCAAGGTTCCTGTATTTTTCATAGAGGGAGAGGAATGTCCCGAAGTCTCCATAGACCTTGTCTGCGAAAGCCCGATGTGCATCCCGCGCTTTAAGTTCTTCTCCAGGAGGAAGGACATATGGTGTTTTCGCTGATAGGAATGCAACGGCAGTGACAACATCGGATATCACATCAGGGTAGTTCATTATGGCCTCTACAATAACCCTGGAAAGCCGTGGAAGGAGAGGGAAGATGATCATCATCTCTCCGATTTTTGTCAGATGATGATTCTTCTCTATTGCTCCAATGATCATGAGCGTCTCTTCTGCAGATATGAGTGCACTCTTCTTTGGCGCTGTTATGAACGGGAAGGATTCTGTGTTGTATATTCCAAGCTCGCTCATCCTGAGCACAACTTCTGCCAGATCCGAGTGGAGTATCTCTTCTTCGGAATACTCCGGTCTCATGTTGTAGTTTTCCTCACTGTAGAGCCTGTAGCAGACGCCGGGTGCCGTGCGTCCGGCTCTTCCCTTTCTCTGGTCTGCAGAAGCTCTGGAAATAGGCATTGGAAGAAGGGCAGAGGTGAAATTCTTCTGATTGTAGAAGTTTATCTTTGCCATGCCGGAATCTATTACTGTCCTTATTCCGTCGATTGTGATGGATGTCTCTGCAATATTTGTAGAAACAACAACCTTCATCATTCCATCCTTAGTTGGAATGAAAACTCTTTCCTGTTCTTCTTTTGAGAGCCTCCCATAGAGAGGATAGATCTGGTACCTGCCATACCTGTCAGCATACTTCAGCTCTTCTACACAGCGTTTTATCTCTGCTTCTCCAGGAAGGAATATAAGTACATCTCCCTCCTTTTCCTCCCAGCTCTGAGCAACCAGGGAAGCAATCTTCGCGTAGTAGTAATCCTCAGTATCCCTTGAAAGGACAAGAGGATTATAGCGTACCTCGACATTGTAGGGACGGGAGTCAATGGAGATGATCGGGGCTCCTGAGAAGAAAGAAGAGAAAGACGCTGCATTTATTGTCGCACTCGATATGATTATCTTCAGATCTTTCCTTTCTCTTACGATCTCTTTGAGAAGGCCGAGAATGAAATCTATGTTGAGACTCCGCTCGTGTGCCTCGTCGACCATTATGACTGAATACCTGGAGAGCAGGGGATCCTGCTTGACTTCCTGAAGCAGTATTCCATCCGTCATGATCTTGATTCTTGTAGTTCTGTCAGATGTGTCGGCAAATCTCATTTTGTAGGCACAGTATGCACCTTCATCTCCGATCTGCTTCTTTATGAAAGAAGAGACAGACATTGCTGCTATGCGCCTTGGTTGAGTTATTCCGATTATGCCTTTCTCATCGTATCCTGCTTCCCTCAGGATGAGAGGAATCTGGGTTGTCTTTCCGCTGCCTGTAGGGCTTTCAACGATAATCGTCTGATTCTCGGAAAGCCCCTTGAGAATTTCCTGTCTATGCCGATAGACAGGAAGAGAGGTGAAATCAATCAATTAACGCGTTCCTCAATTAATCTTTCAATAGCCTCATCACCTGTAAGGCTTTCCCTTGTCGCGAGATTCTTTATCGAGAATGTTCCGTCTGAGAAAGTCATAAGATAAGGAATCTTTGCAGTCTCTGCGGCGGCATATATTCTCTTCATCTTCGCCTCTGGGAGAAGGTATACGGAGACCCTGAGCCCTCTTTTCCTGAGCTCTGCAGCCTTTGAAAGCGCTTCTCCTTCCTTTCCGTTTTCGGGGACTATCATGATATCGGCTTCAGCTGTATCGGACAAAAGAGGACTTCCAAGCTCCTCGAGAGCTGCAAGGAGTCTGTCCAGTCCGATTGAGGAGCCGACACCTGGTGTCTTTTCCTTCATGTAAAGAGAGGCAAGGTCATTATACCTTCCTCCTGAGCATACCGATCCGATGGCAGGAAGATCATCGAGGAAAGTCTCATAGACAATTCCTGTATAGTAATCAAGGCCCCTGGTGATGGATGGATCGAAGACAAATGACTTTTCGATTCCGAGAGAGGTGAGGATGGAATAGATCTCCCTCATCCTCCTTGAAGCATCTGATTCTCCTCCTGAAAGGCCTTCCAGTGTCTCAAGCGTTTCCAGAAAGCCTTTTCCATCTCCTGCTGTTATGAAAGAAATGACAGCATCTGCTTTTCCCGCATCTCCTGTGATTTCCGTAAGGATCTTCTTCACTTCATCGCTGCCGATCTTCCTGAGCTTGTCAACGGTTCTCAGTACCTCTATGCTCTTGTCTTCGATACCGATTTCTGCAAGAAAGAGGCTGAAAAGACCTCTGTGGGAGATGTGGAATGTGAAACGTTCAATGCCAAGGGCCGCAAAGGAGGCATGCATCATTGAAAGGATTTCGGTGTCAGAGAGCGTATTATCCGCACCTACGATATCGAAATCACACTGAATGAATTCCCTGTAGCGTCCTTTCTGGGGATTCTCACCTCTCCATACTTTTGATATATGGTAGCGCTTGAAAGGAACACCAACCTCACTGTGGTGTGCTGCCATGAAGCGAGCAAACGGCACTGTGAGATCAAAACGCATCGCCACATCTCTTCCGCCATTGTCCTTGAAGCGGAAAATCTGCTTATCCGTCTCTCCTCCGCCTTTGCCCAAAAGCACCTCGGTGTATTCAAGCACCGGAGTGTCTATCGGAGAAAAACCATATGAGGTGAAAACATCCTCTAGTTTCCTGATAATCTTCTTCTTAGGGATCTCATCCTTTGGCAGACTGTCCCTGAATCCTTTCAATACGACTGGATCAATCATGGCCTGATGATAACATTAAAGAAAAACAGGGACAATCTGATGTTATATTCAGATTTGTCTTGCAGAGTGTTGGCAGTTTCACTAAAGTAAAGCAGTGTTCATACGTTATAAGAATGACGGAAAAGGCCGGAGCGTTCCTGTAGCGAAGATCTACACGCAGAAGGAACATCCGATCACCAACAGCCAGATAGATAAAGATGCCCTATGGGCTATAAGGAAGATCCAGCAGGCCGGAGGAGAGGCTTATATTGTCGGCGGAGCGATCCGGGACATATTGCTGGGCCGGAAACCTAAGGATTTCGATATCGCGACCTCGCTTTCACCGCGTCAGGTCCAGAGACTCTTCTGGAATGCACGGATTATCGGACGGCGCTTTCGTATAGTACATCTTTTCTTCAGTGGGAAAATCATTGAAGTGACCACATTCCGTTCCGACGAGGAGAATTTCGAAGATGGTCGCAATAACCTCTACGGGACAATAGAGCAGGATGCGAAGAGGAGGGATTTCTCCATCAACAGTCTCTATTACAACCCCTCGAATGGTCAGCTCCTTGATTTCAATGATGCCCTTGGTGATTTCCGTAAACGGGTGATTCGCTCCCTCATTCCTCTTTCATACACATTCTCTGAAGATCCGGTGAGAATGATAAGGGCCTTGAAGTATCAGGCAACGACAGGATTTGAGCTCAAGCGTGATGTAAGGAAGGCGATAAAGAAGAATGCTGCATGTATTGAGACGTGCTCCACCTCACGTCTTACGGAGGAGATTGCCAAGATTCTCTCATCAGGATCTTCATATGAGATTCTCACAAATCTCAGAAAATATGGCCTTCTGCAGTTCATCCTTCCATGCTGGTCCATGTATGCATCGCTGGATGCGGTCAGGGCAGCTCTTGAGGACCTTGATAAAAGAGTCCGGGATTCCCGTAATGATGGTGAGCCAGTTACGAAGGAGAGGCAGCTCTATGCGCTGATTAAGCCTCTTGTTGTCTATGAGAATACAGCAGAAGCCTCTGCAGAGGAGGTCTTCCATGAGATATTCAGGCAGGCAAAGGTTCTTATCTCTCCGATGACTCCTCCAAATTACGAGCTTGAGAAAGCTGTTGATATGATAATGCAGGATCTCGGTATAAGACGGGCGAGAATAAAGAGATCTGCAGAGGCGAGGGCTCCGAAGAAGAAGCCGAATACGCTCGGGCGGAAGAGTGCTGCGAATGAAGAGCTTTCAGTCGTTCCTTCCAAGAAAAGGAAGAGAAAGAGAAAGAAAAGCAACAAGAACGGAAGGGTAGAGGGGGTTGCAGAGCCGAAGACACTTGCCGAAGAGCATGATCTTTAGCCCCATTCCTCTATTTCTATATTGACTGTCTTCACCATTACGCCGCCATAACGCTCTATGCAGTCCGTAATATACTCCTGCAGGTCGGATATGGTGGTTCCCATGTAGTGTCTGGCAGGAAGCTGAAGTGTCACGCTGATGGAGTAGGTCGTGTCGGTATTCCTTGTGCCACGTACTTTCTTCACTTTCATGACCGGGTCATATTCCCCGATTGCATGCTTCACCATCTGTGTGAGCACGGCCTCGGATAGCTCTTCCTTGTCAGGACGGGAGAATTCAGGGCGCACTATGGTTTTCTCATATGTCTGTTTCTTCAGATGATGGCCTTTACCCATGAATACTTTCATCGAGTCATAGACAATCTGCGGTGCAGAGCGCGTGACCTCGATTGAGGGAACTGGAATGACATGCTTTCCCTCTGTGTATCTGATCCTCATCGCAGTCTCTATCTCTTCTTCTGAGGCGACGTCTTCTATGTGGATGATCTTCTCCGGAGGTGGAAGCTCGAGGCGCTTTGCTATTTTGTTGACCATCTTCTCCGATGTTCCGATGATCATTATTCTCTTATAGCGTTCCTTGAGAAGCGCGCTCATTATCTCATTGCGGTGGTCATCATCGTCAAATACTGCTGTGCGCACTGCTGCGATGAAATTCGGATCCCTTTTTGCAGAGTGTCCTGCAAGTATCTTGTCTCCCCGTATGAGGAGGCCATCATCGATGATGAGATCTATATGATACTTCGCAGCTACAAGTTTTGAGTGATAGCTCTTGCCCGTCCCCGAACGGCCTACAAGGGCATATACCCTTACTCCCTGTATCTTTGAGAATGCGAACTGGAAAATCCGATTCATAGGACAATAATACTATAATTGCCTGAGATTATGTAGTGTTTTGGCTCAGTCATAGAGAAAGCGCATTTCTCCAGACTTCTGTCAGAGCATCAAGTGACCAGGCAGCATTGGCAGGGGATGTTGATGGAAGACAGACAGGGACAATCCCGGTTTTGCTGTATATGTATTCCATATATACGCTGTAAGCCTTCTTTCCGTTTGTGATGATTTTCTTTATCTCCGTCTCTTTAAGAAGTTCGGGAACATCATTAGGTACTGCATCCTGGATGGATGAGTCGGCAGAGCCGCTTATCCGGCAGGAATAGATTGAATCCCAGAGGGCAAGGCCATGCTTCAGTATGATGCTTTTTCTCTCTTCTATGTTTCCAGCGTTTTCGTTGTAGATTCTCTCAAGCATTGGCCAGAAACGGTTCCATCTGTGCCCATAATAGAATCCTTCCTCTCTCGATTTCACAGATGGAAATGATCCGAGTATAAGGATGGTGGAGGAAGCGCTGTAAACAGGTGGAAACGGATGTATTATGATAGTTTTCATCCACAGCAGGATATCATAATAATCTGACTGATTTAAATTACATGTATTTAACATTCCGGCCATTATTTCGATTACATATTTAACTTGTCATGTGCAGAATATGTATGATATAAGGAGACTAAGGAGTGCTTCAAACGGGTAATTCACTGACAAGACTGGCTATTTTCGATATGGATGAAACGCTTGTTTCGTCCGATTTCGTATGGGCCGAGGCGGCTGAAAAGCTTCTATCCTCCCGTATGATAGATAATGATACCGATTACTCTGCAATGTTCTATTCAGATGGATTGTCTTCCGTCGTATCCTCTCTTCAATCGCGTTTTTTCCAGGATTATGAGAAAAGCGACATATTCGCGCTCCTTTCATCGATTGCAGAGAAGGGATATCTGGAACAGGTCACGTTGAAGACGGGAGCTGCTGCCGTGATAGAGAAGGTGCGTAAGCTTGGATGCCTTACTGTGATTCTCACAGCAAACAGAAAGAGACTGTATTCAATAATAAGAAACCGGTTTCCATCCCTCGCTGTTGACAAGTGGTTTTCCGCTATGGACCTGGAACTGAGCAAGGGAGACTGCCATATCTATGATATAATCGCGCTTTATTTCGGTCTCCGTCCTGATGAGTGCGTGCTCTTCGATGATTCTGAGTATGCCTTGCTCGGTGCACGGAACGCGGGGCTTTTATCAATCTGTGTGAGCAATGGGGAAATGGAATCTTCTCCCGTTGCCGATTACACAATCGCATCACTTGAGGATTTCAGAGAGGATATGCTTTGCGTATAATGCTCACCAATGATGATGGTTACAGATCGCAAGGCATAAGGAAGCTTTTCGATTCTTTGAAAAAGACGGGACATCAGGCGGTCATCTTCGCTCCTGAGAATGAACAGAGCTCATCTTCCAGGAGGCTCAGTGGTTCCTCTGAAATCGGAAAGGAATGTGATGATATATTCTATCTCAAGGGTGGAACGCCTGCAGATACATCTCTTGTTGCTCTCGCACGGGGCGGTTTGGATTTCTTTCCCGATCTTGTCATTTCTGGAATAAACAACGGCTTCAATGCCTCGCTGGACCTTGTATACAGCGGTACTGCCGCAGCAGCTGCGGAGGCGGTGTCTCTCGGTTGTAGGGCAATGGCCGTATCAGCTCAGAGCGGAAGTGTTTCCGCCCTCACTTTGGCAGTTTCATTCATAACCGGTAATCTTGAAAGGCTTTACAGTCTCTGCGGAGATGATTATTTCATTTCGATAAACGTCCCGGATGGTGCCAGCCTGGAGAGGTGCCGTGTCTCATCTCCATCTGGCCGATGTCACCGAGGACCTGAGGATTTTTCTGATCAGGCTCTGCTCTCCAGAGCTCCTTCCGGGAGCGATCTGGAGCTGCTCAGGTCTGGTTTTATAACGATAAGCGCTATTTCGGCTTTTCCTTCTGTTTCCATCGAAGGACAGAAGATTCTGGAGGATTTTCATGAATGTGATTCTTGATCATGTCACCAAGAGATTTGGTGAGACTGTCGCTGTGAACAATGTCAGCCTTGAGATAAAGGATGGAAAGCTTACAGGGCTTCTTGGTCCTTCCGGTTGTGGCAAATCCACGACGCTTTATCTGATAAGCGGACTTGAGAAACCTTCAGAAGGCCGTGTCCTTTTCGGGGGGAAGGATGTCACTGCACTAGAGCCTGAGGAAAGGGGAATAGGACTTGTCTTCCAGAACTATGCGCTTTACCCTCATATGACGGTACTGCAGAATATCATGTTTCCGCTTGAGAACCAGAAGGTGAAGAAAGCAGAGGCCAGGGAACGTGCTGTGGCAATGGCAAAGCTTGCAAAGGTTGACAACCTCCTTGAGCGCCGTCCTGCCCAGCTTTCTGGCGGACAGCAGCAGCGTGTCGCCATTGCAAGAGCTCTGGTCAAGAATCCTACCGTTCTCCTTCTCGACGAGCCTTTGTCGAACCTCGATGCGAGACTCAGGATTGAGATGAGGGAAGAAATCAGGAGAATACAGCTGGAAACCGGTGTCACTACTGTGTTTGTTACCCATGATCAGGAAGAAGCGATGAACATCACGGATGAGATAGTCCTGATGAAGGACGGCTGTTTCCTCCAGCAATGCTCTCCTCAGGAAATGTATATTCATCCGAACGGACTTTTCGTTGCATCGTTCCTGGGCAATCCTCCTATAAACATCATTCCTGTCGAAGTCAGAGACGGGCAAATGCTCATAGAAGGACAGAAGCCTTACCCGATGCCTGGAATAGCTGACGGCCTTTACAACGCCGGCTTCAGGGCCGAATGGTTCACTGATGGCACTGATTTCATTGTCGAACTCACAGATGCGGCAATACACGGACGCGATCAGATTGCTTCATTCATGCTTAACGGAGTTCCCTGCAGCGCAGTCGTTGACAGCATGCGCTCTCTCAGAAGCGGCATGAAACTTGCTCTGTCCGTCAAGGGCGATATGATTTACCTCTTTGATAAAGAGACTGGTGCAGAGATCAGGAAGAGGGGAGTATGAAAAAGGAAAGAAAGAAACTCGATAGACGTGCGCTCCTGTACGAGACAAAAGGCTGGCTGTATGTTTCTCCTGCCTTGATCGTGAAGATCATCTTCGTCGTTTATCCTTTGGTTAAGGCTTTCCGCATGGCCTTTTATACCAAGTACAATTACCTCCTTGAAGTCGGTTCGGGATTCGGACTTTCAGCATTCGAATATATCTTCACCGATGACAAGTTCATCGCAGCACTGAAAAACACTCTTCTTGTATTCTGTGTCGGCCTTCCGGTTTCACTTATCCTGGCAATGGTCATCGCCCTCCTGATAAACAGAAGGAAGAAGAGCTACGGTTTCTTCCAGACTGTGTTCTTCATACCGTATGTTACAAGCACGATCGCCATCGGTGTCGTATTCAGGGCAATGTTCCATTCAGAGTATGGATACATAAACTATATCCTCTCATGGTTCGGGGCCCAGCCAATCCAGTGGCTGTCAGATACATCGGTAGCCATATGGAGCGTGATAATCTTCTATATATGGTCAGGTCTGGCATTTAAGATCATCATTCTTCTTGCGGGATTGAAGCGTATAGATCCGCAGATCTACAAGGTCGCAAAGATCGATGGAGCGAAATCGAGCTTCAGGATTTTCAGGAGGATAACGCTTCCGCTGCTCTCCCCGACGCTGTGGATGCTCTTCATCGTATCGGCAATATACTCACTGAAGATGTACAACGAGATCTTCTCATTGTTCAACGGAAGCGCAGGGCCTGCAGACAGTGCGATGACCGTTTCCTTCTATATCTACACGATGTTCTATGTACGCAATCAGGTTAACTACGCAGCTGCAGCAGCTGTTGTGATGTTTGTTGTCATACTTGCCGTGACGCTGGTCCAGAAAGCCGTTGGAAAGCGTTTCACATATTATTGAGGAGTATCGTATGGTAAAGACAAAGCGTATCATCTCCACAATCGAACTCATTGTTCTCATCATCGGTACCATCCTGATGCTTTTCCCATTCACCTGGATGATCCTCACATCGTTCAAGACAGGTCCGGAATCTGTAATGAATCCTCCGACATGGCTTCCTGTCAACGGCTGGCATCCCGAGAATTATCCGGCGGTTTTCGAAGCGGCTCCATTCGGAAGGTACTTTCTCAACACATTCATTGTCGCGCTTCTCTCGACGGTTCTCAGTCTCTTTATCTCGATAACCGCAGCTTATGCGCTTTCACTTCACAGCTTCAAAGGAAGCGGGGTGATCCTTACATTCTTCATAGCGACAATGATGGTTCCTGAGGAGATTCTCATAATCCAGAACTATGTGACCATTGCTGACATGCATCTGATGGACACCTTCCTAGGTATCGTGCTTCCCGGAGTTGCGAACGGTATGTATATCTATCTTCTTAGAGAGACATTCATGTCTTTCCCGGCTGCACTAAGGAAAGCTGCGAAGGTTGATGGATGCAGCGATGTGAAATTCCTTATACGTGTTCTTCTTCCGAACTGCATATCCACGCTCACGACGATAGGCCTTCTGACATTCATCGGAGCCTGGAACAACTTCCTCTGGCCTCTCATGGTTACGAATTATGACTCGCACAGGGTTCTTACAATCGGCTTGATGCAGTTCAATACAGGTGCGTCTTCGCGTATCAATCTGCAGATGGCAGGCGCAACTGTCATAGTCATACCGGTCATAGTCATTTACCTGATATTCAGGAAACAGATCATACAGGGTGTAGCCTCTGGCGGCGTCAAAGGCTGATTCTGATAAAATTGAAGGAGAGAAGGTTATGAAGAAAACAATTCTGTTTGTTTTGATGCTCCTGCTTAGCGTAACCGTTTTGTTCGCTGGAGGAAACTCTGAAAGCGAGAGTGCCGACGATGGTGTTCTTGATGTGACCATCGATGAACCAATCACGATCGAATTCTGGCACAGCTTTTCAGGAACACAGGTTCCTGTGATTGATGGGCTTGTTGAGGAATTCAACGAGACTGTCGGAAAGGAGAAAGGCATAACTGTCGTGGCTGTCGCACAGGGATCCGGTCCTCAGCTCTATTCCAAGGTCATTGGTGCCATTAAGGCTGGAAATGCTCCTGCTGTGACGACATCCAAGCCCCCTTATGTCCAGGATTTCATGATGGCTGACTATGTTGTAGATCTGAAGCCATACATCGATGATCCGACAGTCGGAATGGATGATTATGATGATTTCTTCCGCGCATTCAGCCAGGAAGGTGAGGCATACTCCGTAGAGGGTATATACTCACTTCCTTTTGCAAAGAATTCCGATGTTCTCTATTACAATGCTGACTTCTTCGAGGAACATGGATTCGAGCCTCCTGTAACATGGGATGAACTGAGAGAGCTTGCAACAGAGATTCATGCGATCACTGGCAAGGGTGCTGTAGGATATGACAATCTCCAGTATCTCTTTGAGAACCTCACGGTGCAGAATGGCGGACAGTATACAGATAACCAGGGGAATCTCCTCTTTGCAGAAGGAGATGCTGCTCTCAAGGGTCTCAAGATGTATGCTGACAACGTCTGGAGCGGTGTTTTCAGAACAGCAGGAGAGGACTACTTCTTCTCTGGTCCGTTTGCAAGCGGCACCATCCAGATGTATATCGGAGGAACTGTAGAGAGTCAGTATATCAACATGAAGGATCCTCAGTTCAGATGGAGTGCATCAGCTCTTCCTCAGGTTGATCCGGAGAATCCTAAGACGCTCTCATACGATCATGTCATCTGTGCTCTCAACCCGCAGGGTTCAGGAGATCAGAAGTATGCTGCATATGAGTTCATAAAGTTCATCACATCCACAGCTTCTTCCAAGACAATCTCCATGGATACAGCATACATGGCTGTAAGACAGAGCGTTCTTGATGATGAGGAGTATAAGGCATTCCTCGACAACGGCGGAAATGATGCCCTCAAGGCTGCATACTCCCAGATTGATTCGCTGTATTCACAGCCTGTTTTCATCTCTGATACCTATACATCAACCACGGTTGATACAGAGATCACTTCGATGATGAAGAGGGTTCTGGATGATCATCAGAGTCCTGAGGAAGGAATCGAGTCTGTCGTTCAGGCACTCAGATAATTGCATTTTCCGTGCGGAGAGCTATTCTCCGCACATCTATACAGGAAAGCTATGGATGTATTCAAAGAGAAGAGCCTGAACGGCTATCCGCTGGATGTTCTTATAAGTGCTCTTCAGAAATCAATAAGGCGTGGAGATGAGGATCTTGCCATAAGAGCTGCCGTGGAGCTGATGGCCACAAGCCGTGAGCTTGAGGAGTATGTATGGAAGAGGCTTCTTGTCATCTGTGCAGAAGATATAGGTAAAGGCAATTACATGTCTTCAGTAATCGTGAAGTCCCTTCATGATTCATCTCTTCTGCTTTCTGACAGGCAGGCAGAGTCCGACCGCAGGATTCTCCTGGTGCATGCTGTCCGTTTTCTCTCATCTCAGGACAAGGACCGCAGCAGCGTGCTTCGTGCAAGCATTGCCAAGAGGGAGTGTCTCAGGAACGTGCCTATAGAATTCCCTGATTATGTCTATGATCTTCATACACTCCGAGGTCAGAGCATGGGCAGAGGGTATGAGCATTTTCTGCAGGAATCATCCAGAGTATCTCCTGATATCAACAAAGAAGAGGAAGAGGCCCTCAAGAAAAGGCTCCGGGCTCTTCTGGAGGAGGAATGATTGCCTCTTGCGGTTATCTCGATTGATGCAGCTTCCTGGGAGGACATGCAGCACCTTCCTGTCCGGGGACGCCATTCACTTGTAAGGAATGTAGTGGGAACTTTTCCCACTTTGACATATCCGTCCCATGCTACATTGCTTACAGGTTCGTTTTCTCATGGAATCCTTCACAATGAGAAGGAATGCTCCAAGGACTGGAATATAGATGCAGCTGCAATAAAAAGCAGGACGATCTTTGATGCTGCGGCTGAGAAAGGTCTCTCCACAGCCTCCGTTTCATGGCCTGTAACCGTCAATGCGCCTGTGTCATATCTTTTTCCTGAGATATGGCCACCACGGCAAGCGGAGGAACAGATAAGATGCTATATGGACGTCATGAGTCCGGGCATGATCCCGTTCTTTGAGAAGTACAGGCACATTCTGAGGTCATTCAAAGGCCGTGACCTCGATTCATTCTCGACCATTGTCTTTTCAGATATACTCCGCAAGTGCCGTCCGGATCTTGCTTTTCTGCATCTTGCTGACATAGACTGCTGCAAGCATCAGGGATTAACTGATTACTCATTTATCGCAGACTGTCTTGAGAGAATCTATGCCGCGGCCGCCGGTTATGATATCATCCTCCTTTCCGATCACAGCCAGAGAAAAGCCAGGCTTAAGTTCTCTCTCCGCAAAGCCGTGAATGACAGCAGGCTTACATTTCAGGAAGGAGCATTCTTTTCATATGTGTATACCGATGGGATAGCCGATGGAGAAGCTTATGAGAAGCTCTGCATTGCAAGGGATTCTTATCCTGATTGCATTGGAGAGATCCTGAATAGTGAAGAGGTTTATGAGCGCTATCATGTGAAAGGCGGTTTCTCCTTTGTTGTCGAAGCAGGTGATGGTGTATACTTTACCCCTTCTTCAAATACGCTTTTCAGCAATGTTGATAAAGAAAGCTTTTCAATGGCAAGCCATGGCTATCTGCCGGAGAAGGGACCGCACGCATTCTTCCTCCTGGATTCTGAGAGGGCTTCAGGAAAGGAATTGGATAGTGCGGCTATGGTGGATATAGCTCCGACTATCGCTGCTCTGGCCGGTTTTGACCTTGAATGCGATGGAAAGGTTCTGGAGGATCTTTATGAATAAGGCAATAGTCATCTCCGTGGATGCGATGATCACACGAGATCTCAGCGTCCTCAAGAATATGAAGGAGCTGAAGGAGTTCTTCTCCAGATGCGCACAGGTTAATGAAGTGATGCCTGTTTTCCCGTCACTGACATATCCTTGTCACGTGACAATGCTTACAGGATGCTATCCTGACCGTCATGGTATAGTGAACAACGAGCTTTTCATGCCCGGCGTGAAGAATGCTCCGTGGTACTGGTATACCACGTACCATAAGGAGAGGACATTATTCAAAGAAGCAAAGGATGCGGGGCTTGTCACGGCACTGGTTGCATGGCCTTCTTCCGGCTGCTGTCCGGATATAGATCATCGTATATCGAAGATATTCGCGCTCGGTGATGAGGATGAGGTGAACAGCCGCTCAGTGAAGGAGATATACAGCCGTCACAAGCATCTTCTGGAAGGATTCAGGACGCTTGAGCTTGATGACTTCGCGGAAGCCTGCACTGTGGATATCATAAGGGAATTCTCCCCGGATCTTCTCCTCACATACTTTCTGGAAATTGACAGTGTCCGCCATAAAAAAGGCGTTGATACATCACTCCATGTAGAATCCCTTGAACGAGTCGGCAGAAGGATTGCTCATATTTACGAAGAGGTGAAGAGAAGCGGATACCTTGATGATACGACATTCTTCCTTACCGCAGATCATGGACAGATAGACACTCGCTATACTTTCAATATCAATCAGGCCCTGATGGAGAAAGGCTATATAACGGCAGGTGAGGATGGCTCTATTCTTTCATGGCGCATAATCGCGCACTCATCTGCGTTCACGGCTCAGATCTACACGAAGGATATAAGCCATACGGAGGCTAAGAACGTCCTCAGGGAAATCGGCAGAGAGCATCCGGGGACAGTCGAGAGGATACTTAACCGCTATGAGTGTGAATCTCTTTATCATACAACGGGAGATTTCACATTCATGATCGAAGGTTCTGAGGGTGTTTCATTCGGAAAGGATGTGAATGTCCCTCTTGTTGTGGAACCGGGAAATGGTGATTACAAGACAGCAAAGGCGACTCATGGGCATTCTCCGGAAAGGGGAGAGAAGCCGCCGTTTGTCATTACTGGGAAAATGGCCCGCGATTCAGCTGTGATTGAGGAGGCGAGCCTTGTTGATGAAGCACCGACGATTCTCGCATCGCTTGGAATCGCGATGGACCGTGCTGATGGACATGTATTGTCCAGATTGCTTGAGGAGGGTGAAGATGAGTGATCATGTGATAGTGATATCTGTGGATGCAATGATAAACAGCGATATCGCAGAGTTCAGAAAGAGACGCAATATGTCTCAGCTCTTGAAAAGAGCCTCGATTGCCGAGGAGATGCTTGCGATCTATCCGACATATACGTATCCATGCCATACGACAATAATGACAGGATGCTATCCTGACAAGCATGGGATTTACCATAATGATGTCTTCGATCCGCATTCCGATTATGATAAATGGTTCTGGTATGCAAAGGATATCAAGTGTAAAACCCTCATTGATGCCGCGCATGAGGCTGGTCTTGTCACAGGTTGTGTGACATTTCCTGTCCAGGGGGCTTCAAAAGCGGATTACCTTATAGCGGAGATATGGGCGCCGAATAAGGATGATGATCCTACCGAGGTGTTCAGAGGAGCTGATTCTGAGAAGGCCGGACACATCTTCGAGAAGAACAAGCACCTTCTCAACTGGATGAAAACTCCGGAATTCGATTATTTCGCCTCTGCCTGTGCCTGCGATATCATCAGGGAAGCAAAGCCGGATCTTCTCTTCGTTCATTTCTCTTACCTCGATCATCAGCGTCACAGGTGCGGAGTCTCGACCGATAAGGTCCTGCATGCCATCGATTTCATCGACGACAGAATTGGTGAGATAATGGAAGCCCTGAAGGAAGCAGGTATTGAAGAGAATACGGACTTTGTCATCCTGGGCGATCATGGACACATGGATGTGCATGCGGTTTTCAATATCAACAAGCTGCTTGCAGAGAGGGGATACATAACCGTCAGTGATAACGGAAAGGTCCTTGACTACCGCATCATGGTTCACAGCACCTCGTTCTCCGGTCATGTATATTTGAACGGCGTGAGCGTGAAGGAAGCCCGATACGTTCTCGAGAGCCTGATGGAGGAGTATCCTGAGTATATCGAGAGAGTCATGACAAAGGCAGATGTCAAGGAGATATACCATCTTGATGGTCCGTTCTCTCTTGTTCTTGAGGCCCAGCGTCATGTGGTATTCGGTGCTGGCCTTACCGGGGATCTTGTAGAGAAGCCGGAACCGGGGAATTACAAATTCTCCATTTCCTCGCATGGCTATGCTCCTGAGAAGAGCTTTTCGCCACCTTTCATCATCTCAGGCCCTGCTGCATCTTGCTCGGTCATCGGGGAAGCGCGTCTTGTCGATGAGGCACCGACCATTGCCGCTCTTGCAGGATTCTCAATGCCTGATGGAATAGATGGCCGTGTTCTCACGGAGCTGATCCGAAGCTGAGCGCATAAATTGACGATAAATCTTTATCGATAAAAAATTTGTATCTTTTCTTTGCATATTTTCGACTTTTTTGCGGTTGAGATATGGGTCTCGGAGAGATACAATCAGCAATGTTACTATTAAGGAGAGTCTTGCATGAAGCTTGCCACTTTCAGACGCGGTGGTGTGCATCCTGATGACAGAAAAGAGCTTTCCCGGGATAAGGCGATTGAAACCCTGCCTTTCCCAGAAGAGCTTGTTGTCTCTATGTCTGAGCATCTAGGCGCACCAGCTGTGCTGACCAAGAAGAAAGGCGATACAGTGACAAGGGGAGAGGTCATTGGAGCCGCTAACGGATATATATCGGCACCGGTACACAGCCCTGCCGATGGTGTCATAACTGAAATAAGAAAAGTCAGGGTACAGTCCGGAGCTGTCTCGGATGCTGCTGTGATCAAATGCAACCCTGAGCAGTCGGACCCATGGACTGAAAAGCACGAGTGGAAGAACGAGAGTCCGGAGAATCTTCTCTCTCTTGTCCGCGATATGGGCATTGTCGGTATGGGTGGAGCCGCCTTCCCAACAGCTGTTAAGCTCACGATTCCGATGGGGAAGGACGTCGATACGCTCATTATAAATGGCGTTGAATGCGAGCCTTATCTTACTGCTGATTACCGCCTGATGATCGAAAGGACAGAAGAGGTGCTTGAAGGCATAATGATCGCTGCCCGTATTGTCAATCCAAAGAGCATTGTGATCGGGATAGAGGCGAACAAGGCGGATGCAGCAGCCATATTCGAAGAGAAAATCCGGGAAAAAGGTTATTCTGCAACTGTCATGATGCTGAAGACCAAGTATCCGCAGGGCGATGAGAAGCAGCTGATCAAAGCTGTGATGAACCGTGAAGTCCCTTCAGGAAAGCTTCCGCTGGATGTAGGTGCAGTGGTCTGCAACCTTGGTTCATGCTATGCTATCTATGAGGCTGTTGTTTATCATAAACCGCTTATTGAGAGAGTCATAACGGTATCCGGAGAATCCGTGAACAATCCGAAGAACATCAAGGCTCCTGTCGGTACCAGGTTCTCAGACCTCATTGCATATTGCGGTGGAGAGAAGGACGATGCCGTCTCTGCTGTAGCTGGAGGTCCGATGATGGGTTTCGCCATCTATGATGAGGATACTCCTATGGTTAAGGGGTCCGGGGGCCTTCTTATCCTCCCGAAGATGATTGATGACTTCTCAGCTCCTTGTGTCCTCTGCGGAAAGTGCGTCCAGCATTGTCCGATGGGGCTTCAGCCGAACAAGATGTTCAGGAATATCAAATACGGAAACTATCAGGCTGCTATGGATCTGGGACTTATGGACTGCAAGGAATGCGGATGCTGTGCATACACATGTCCATCGCACCTTCCTCTTGTGCAGGGATTCAAGCTTGGTAAGAAGATGGGGAGGAAGAAGAAATGAAAACCGTACGTACTAGCCCTCATATCCATGGCGCGCTGAGAACGGACAAGGCGATGCTCTTTGTTATAATAGCGCTTCTTCCTTCCGCTCTCTGGGGTGTCTGGGCATTCGGTCTGAGGGCTCTTCTTGTTCTCCTTGTATCCGTTGCCTCAGCGCTCCTTGCCGAGTATCTTCTTGGCCTTGTCTCAAAGGAATTCACGCTGAAAGACTTTTCTGCAGCTGTCACAGGTCTGCTTGTTGGAATGAACATGCCGCCATCTGTGCCTCTGTATATTCCTGTCATAGCCTCTGTCTTCGCCATCGCTGTCGTGAAGTGGACGTTTGGAGGTCTTGGCTGCAACTGGATGAATCCAGCTCTTGCGGGGAGAGTGTTTGTCTTCTTCTCTTTCACATCAGAGATGAGCGCATTCTCCCTTCCTCGCTGGATGGCACTCGATGCGCTCTCCTCTGCAACGCCGCTTTCTGCCATGAAGACAGCTGTGACTGCAGGCGCCGCGGGAAGAAGCACGGAGCTTCTTTCAGCAACGATTCCTTCCACGGATCTGGCACTATCCATTGCTGATAAGCTTGGCATTTCCCCGTACGCCGTTGATGCATTCCTTGGAAATGTCGGAGGCTGTATCGGAGAGGTGTCTGCACTGCTTCTTCTTGTCGGCGGGATCTTTCTGATTGCGACTGGAATCATCACATGGCGCATTCCTGTTGTCTACATCCTTTCATTTGCCGTCCTTTCATGGGTTTTCGGCGGCCTTCCATATGGTCTCGGTGCTTTCCATGGCGAGATACTTGTACCTGTCTTCTCAGGAGGCCTGATGCTTGGCGCATTCTTCATGGCGACTGACTGGGTTACTACGCCAACAACGCCAAAGGGAGAGATCATCTTCGCCCTCGGATGCGGGTTCTTCACATTCCTCATCAGATACTTCGGATCCCTTCCTGAAGGTGTGTCGCTTGCGATTATCATGATGAACATCATCACGCCGACGATTGACCGGTTCGTGAAGGTCAAGCCATTCGGATATGTGAAGAAGAAGGAAAAGGAGGTGAAGGCATGACAAGGTATATAAAGACGGCTGTCATACTCTTTCTCATCTCCGCTATCTGCACCGCTCTCTGTGCGCTTGTTAATGAAGTCACGGCGCCTCGCATTGCAGACAATGTCGAGAAGGAGAGGATCGCGGCGCTTGAAGATGTTGCTGCCGGTCTTTCAATAGGTGAGGAGACTGCAGTCGGTGATGGTACCGTGAATTACTACATACCGCTTTCCGATGATGACGGCACTGCCGGATACATCGTGGAGCTCAGCTCCTCCGGATATGGCGGAGCAATGACAATCATTGCCTCCTATGATACTGAGGGAGCTGTGATGGAAGCCAAGATGATGGCTAATTCAGAGACTCCAGGACTGGGAAAGAAGGCAGAGGAAGGCTGGTATATGGAGATGTTCAAGGGCCTTGGCTCTGCTTCTCCGCTCCCTGCTTCTAAATCCGATCTGAGCGCAGAGGACAATGCTGCCGTTTCCGGTGCATCCATCACATTCGGAGGAGTGTCATCCGCTCTTATCGCAGGCTCTGAATTCGTCAAGGGGCTTGGAGGTGCTGTATGAGTCATATCAAAGAACTTACCAAGGGTATTTTCAAGGAAAACCCGACTTTCATAATCATGCTCGGAATGTGTCCGACCCTGGGCGTATCAACACAGGTGTCGAACGCGATCGGAATGGGGGCAAGCGTCATTTTCGTCCTCACATGCTCGAATATCTTCATCTCGCTTCTGAGAAAGATCATACCTGACTCCGTGAGAATACCGTGCTATATCGTCATCATCGCTTCATTCGTCACAATCGTCGAGATGGTGCTCCATGCATTTGTTCCATCGGTCTATGAGGCTTTGGGTGTGTATCTCCCTCTCATCGTCGTTAACTGTATCATTCTTGGAAGAGCCGAGGCATTTGCGGGAAAGAACGGTGTGCTTGACAGCGCGCTGGATGGAATCGGAATGGGAATAGGCTTCACGCTCTCCCTTTCTCTGATTGCTCTCATAAGAGAGGTTTTCGGCGCTGGCACGATTACTCTGTTCCCTGTCGGATCCTTCAGCGGTGTCATCACCATCCCCGGTCTTTCTGAGTCTCCTGTGCGTGTCCTCACGCTTGCAGCTGGAGCACTTCTCCTGATGGGCTACCTCAAGGCATTCTTCCAGTGGAAGACGGCACACTCCAAGGGAGGCAAGGCATGAGCTATATCGGAATCGTAATAACATATGTTTTCATACAGAACTTCATCCTTGTGCAGTTCATGGGTCTCTGTCCGTTCATCGGAGTCTCGAAGAACAGCGAGAGCGCGATTGGTATGGGCGTTGCTGTAACCTTCGTCACAGCCATAACATCCGTCGTATGCTGGGGTGTAAGCCATCTTTTCCTCATTCCGTTCGGACTTGAGTATCTTCAGACCATTGCATACATTCTCGTCATTGCCGCTCTTGTACAGCTTGTCGAAATGATTATCAGGAAAATGAGTCCAGGTCTTTATCAGGCGCTTGGAATCTATCTTCCGCTGATCACCACAAACTGCGCAGTCCTTGGTATCGCCGTCATAAATGCTGATAATGGCTACAACCTTCTTGAGAGCTTCATAGCAGGTCTCTCCGCAGGTCTCGGATTTACCATGGCCATCGTGCTGATGAGCAACATCCGTGAGAAACTCGATATGACTCCTGTCCGCAAGGTTTTCCGCGGGGTTCCGATCGCATTCATTTCCGCAGGTCTCATGGCGCTTGCGTTCATGATGTTCGACCAGAGCCTGCTCAGCAATCTGCATCTGGTGTAAGGAGGGAAGGATGAGTGTTGTAATTGCGTTTCTTATAGTAGGAATCCTCGGTCTCGTCCTTGGCTTCGGGCTGGCTGTTGCAGATAAGAAGCTTGCTGTTGAGAAAGACGAGAAGCTTGAAGAGCTGGAAGCATCAATGCCTGGTGCGAACTGCGGGGGCTGTGGTTACGCCGGATGCCAGGCATATGCGGAGGCTGTATACAGCGGGAAAGCTCCTGCGGGACTCTGCTCTCCGGGAGGGGAAGAGCTTGCCAGAAAGATGGGAGAGATACTCGGTATCAAGGTAGAGATGAAGGAGAAGATGGTTGCATTTGTCTTCTGCCGCGGCGGGGAAGGTGTGACGAAGACTGATTATCAGTACAAAGGTCTTCAGGACTGCAATGCCGCTTCGCTGCTGCAGGGTGGTCCTGTAGGGTGCAAGGAAGGATGTCTTCATCTCGGCTCATGCATCTCCGTCTGTCCTGTCGGAGCTATATCAAAGGATGAGAAGGGCAATATCGTGGTGGACAAGGAGAAGTGCATCGGATGCGGCAAATGCACGACAGTCTGTCCGAACAATGTCATAAAGCTTGTTCCGTATTCTCTGGAGTGGATATGTGCCTGCAACAACCATGAACCCGGTGGCAAGGTGCGCAAGACTTGTCAGGTTGGGTGCATAGGCTGTAAGATGTGCGAAACAAAAATCGAAGGCAGTCCTTTCTCTGTTCAGTCATTCCTTTCATCAAATGACTGGGAAAAGGACCAGAGCAAGGCTGAGAGTGCTGCTGAGATATGCCCTCAGAAATGCATCATAAGAAGGAGCTAGCTTGAGAATCGCGCTTGGAATGTATACGGAGATTTCTTTTTCATCTCCTTCAGCTGCATATTCGAGAGTACTGACACTCATCTATAAACCAGTACTTTCCTATATGTACAATAATCCAGGTGCGAAGCTTTCGCTTTATCAGAGTGCTGCCATGGTGAAATACATGGCGGCAACATGTCCTGAAGTGAACATGCTTGTATCCCTTCTCTCAAAACGCGGGGACCTTGAGCTTGTCACAGGACCTTACAGCCAGGCAATCCTTTCTCTCAATCCTCCAAAGGACAGGTCGCTGCAGATTGAGAAGATGACCACCCTGATACGCCGCTATTATGGTGTAAGGGCTTCAAGCTGCTTCTTCTATGGTCAGATATGGGCACCATCATTCATACATAGCCTGCGCAATACCGGAATATCCAGTGTCGTTATCTCCTCGTATAAGGCCACGAGCCGTGAACTCGTGGATACAAGTTCCTTCACGATGAATGAACTCGGGAAAAAGGTCGGTGTCAAGGTGATATCCGACAGATGTTCACAGCTTATATCGAGATACGCGCAGTCAGAGATCTCTTTCTCTGAGCTCAGGAGCAGCATGTCCTCGTTCCTGAATTCAGAAGGAGAGGATGAAGTCCTGTTCATCAATATCGATCAGCTTCTTGAAGGCTCAGCCAGAGCCGGTGACGATGACAGGCTCTCTTCCTTGATCTCTGGCCTTCTTGCAGAGCTTGGAACGAGCGGAATCCTTCTTTCTTCTGTATCCGTAGATAAGCCCGGATACCTGGACAGTGGATGGTATGGCCGCGATGCCTATGCGCAGGGCCTGCATTCATTCAATGATATCTTCATCCGCAATGCAAATTTCCGCTATCTCCTGAACAGGTATATATCACTGTCTGATACGGTGTCACAGTTCAAGAAAGACAAAGCTGTCAGGCGCGATGCGGAAGCTGAGCTTTTTCATATATCCGTCGGACCGCTTTTCATCCATGATGCACAGTGCACTCCGATGAGGCTGCAGGAACGACGCCTTTTCTGGAAAGCCATAATAGAGTGTGAACGCTTCATAAGCGACTCCGATTCCCTGGCACTCAGGAATGAGTATGACTTGGAGGAAATCGGTGAGAATGACTACATTGCACGGAACAAGGTTTTCACTGCAGTCTTTTCCCCAAAGGGTGGAGCTGTCGCAGAACTCTGCTACAAGCCTCTTGCCATAAACATACTCGACACACGTGTTCCCTTTGACAAGTCCTTTTCTCATGTGGAAATGTTCAAATCCTTCTCTGACAAGCTGATTATCGATGGAAAGGAATATGATCTTTCGGGTGAGATGTTTGACAGCTCTGTCATTTCCAGGACAAGAGGGGAGTACCAGTTCACATATACATGTGAGCGCTTCACGATTGTCAAACACTTCAAGCTGAGATTGCAGACACTTGTCATGGAGACAGCCATAATCTCTGATCAGATGCTTTCCGGAATATATGAGATTTCAGTAGGAATGTCCCTTCATGATATGGTTCTCGGCTCATTCGATCAGAGAAAGCAGATGATGCTTGGAAGCCTTGATGATGTCAGAACCGTTAAGTATACTGAAACGCAGTCGAGCCTGACTGTCTCTTTCTCATCAACGGAGTCCTTCAGCGTCTCTGAAGAGCGTGTCAGACAGACTCAGAATACATCAATCGGCATAGAGTCGTTCGAGCTTTATTCGAAGCTTGCATTCCACTTCCCTCTGAATCAGAAAGCAGGAGAAGCGAAAAACTGCAGGTTCATAATGAGGGCCAGCGACAGCCGGAAGGATAGGGATTAAATGTTCATAGAAAACCGCTCAAAGTTCGAGGATATCAAAGAAGAAGCCTATACTGTATGGAGGCGTCTTTGAAGAGGCCGGGACTGAAGATAAGATAAAGAAAATAGAAGAGGAAACAGCCCGTCCTGATTTCTGGAATGATTCAGAGAAGGCTGAGAAGACATTTCAGGAACTCAACACCTTAAAAGACAGCTACTATCCCTGGAATGAGCTTATTGAGGAAATCAATGAGACAGAGGAGCTCATGGAGCTTTATCAGGGAGAGGATGATGAGGATCTGAGGGCAGAGCTGGAAGGACAGATCGAGAAGCTTGATGAGAAATTCAAGCCGCTCCGTCTCAAGACACTTCTTGACGGAAAGAATGATAAGAACAATGTCTTTCTTACCGTCCATTCAGGAGCTGGCGGAAACGAGGCTTCAGACTGGACTCAGATGCTCATGAGAATGTATACACGCTGGGCTGAACGCCATGGATTCAAGTGTGAGGTTCTCGATATGCAGGAGGATGAGGGCGGAGTAAAGAGCGTCTCGCTGAAGATATCAGGGCCATATGCCTTTGGATACCTGAAGGGAGAGGCTGGTGTGCATCGTCTTGTCCGTATCTCCCCATTTGATGCGGCAAAGCGCCGTCATACTTCATTTGCCTCCGTATATGCAACACCGGAGGTTGATGATGATATCGAGATTGAGCTCAAGCCGGAGGATTACAGGCTCGATACATATCGTGCAGGAGGTGCCGGCGGCCAGCATGTCAACAAGACAGACAGTGCTGTCAGAATCACTCATTATGCTACAGGTATTGTTGTCCAGTGCCAGAATGAGAGAAGCCAGTACATGAACAAGGATGTGGCATTCAAGATGCTCCGTTCCCGCCTCTATGAGTATTATCAGAAGAAGAGGGAGGAGGAGCACCAGAAGGATGCCATCGCTAAGAAGGATATCTCCTGGGGCAACCAGATAAGAAGCTATGTTTTCCAGCCGTATACGCTTGTAAAAGATCATCGTACGGGATGCCAGACAGGTAATATCAGTGCTGTTATGGATGGCGGGATTGATGACTTTATTGAAAGCTACCTCCATTTCCAGAAGGAAGCTTAGCTTACTTCTCCTAATGCTGTTGCTGCCATGCTTTCTGGCAGCATCGCCATTCCGTACTGCAGTTGTCTGCAGTGACGGAACATATTCTGCACTCATTTCCGATGTTCTTTCCGTCCTTTCCGGGCCAGTGACATCGGAGAGTGCGCTTTCTTCATACAGCGAGAAGCTCTTAAGAGAGGAAAAGAGAGAGAAGGATGTGGCTTTGTCAGAACTCAGGCAGAGCGAGAGCGAGGAGACTGCTTCAGAGGAAGAGGATGAAGAAGCCTGGGATGGAAGCCTTGAGATGGAAATCGTTGAAGTCTCTTTCTCCGACACAGAGCTTGACTTTCTGCATCGTGGCGATGCGGATGCCTTTTCCTACCTGATGCTAAGGGAGAATCTGGATCTTCTCATAGTCGCTGCTGTCAGCGAGGATGGCCTGATGACAGAAAGCGAGGTGTATGTGAATGGAGAAGCGGTGCATCACAGCCTTTTCATCTCATCAGATGATTCGGCTGAGTTCGATTCACTTCTCCATGCCCTGCTTCCTTTTATTAAGAGCTCTGATACTGTAGTGCTTCATATAGATGTTCCAAGCGTCGTATCGGTATCCGTTGATGGAAATGCCGTATCGCTCATACGCTCCGTGATGGTCACTGAACGTGGAGAGCACACGATGCGTTTTACTTCACCGCTCTATGAGACGGTAGAGATGACAGTGGATGCAGAAGATAACCTTGTAGTTTCTCCAGATCTGAGCCTTATCCCTCCATCGCTGCTGTTTGCAGCCTCGGTTCCCTACGATGCTGATATCTATTTCCAGGGACTCAGGACCGATACGCATCTTATTCAGAATGCAGATCTTCCTTTCCAGATAACCGCCATGCACCCGGGTTTCTCTCCATATCTTGTTCAGTCAAGGATTGCCATGGACAGAATAGAACTTGAGCTTAGGCCTGCATGGATGGAGGAAAACAATATAGTGGAGAAGGCAAAGGACAGATTCTATACGAATCTGCTTTCCACTCTCATTTCATTTGGCTGTTATGTCGCCTCAGATTCTCTTTCAGGAATCTATCCCGATGGAGAGTGGGGCCCTGCCGTCACGCTCTTTGCAGGTGTTGGCTTCGTGCAGCTTGTGGAGCTTCTTGATTCAATGTTCGATTATTACCAGACCGCCCGTCTGGGTATTTAGGAGGAAAAATGTTCTTCAGGAAATTCGCTGAGAAATTAAAGGACCTTTTTACAGGCAGAAAAATAGATGAGGCATTCTTCGAGGAGCTTGAGGATACGCTGATTGAAGGAGATCTCGGAGCAAAGCTCACGGATGAGATTGTCACAGAACTCAGGGAGACTGCGAAGAAGGAGAAGATCACCGATGCATCTGAACTGCAGAAGAGGATGAAGGAGATCCTTTCCGGTTACATAAATGCATATACCGAAAAGCCGGAGAAAGGGAAACTCAATGTCTATATGATCCTTGGGGTCAATGGAGTGGGGAAGACTACCACAATTGCGAAGATGGCGAAGAGGTACACAGCGGAGGGATACAAGGTGCTTCTCGCTGCTGGAGACACATTCCGTGCAGCTGCTGTCGATCAGCTGGACATACATGCAGAGAGGCTTGGAATAAGGATCGTGAAGCAGCAGATGGGTTCTGATCCCGGTGCTGTAATATACGACGCCATCAGCTCTGCAGAGGCTCATGGAGATAATCTGATACTCGCCGATACTGCGGGAAGAATGCATAACAAAGAGAATCTGATGAAGGAGCTTCAGAAGATGGATAAGGTCATCAAGGCACGCGGTGTTGAGGAATCCTGCTACAGGAAATTCCTCGTAATCGATGCGACGACAGGCCAGAATGGAGTTTCCCAGACACTTCTCTTCAACCAGGCTGTGAAGCTTGATGGAATAATCCTGACAAAGTACGATTCTGCTGCAAAGGGTGGTGCTCTGATACAGATCGGACGCACACTGGGCCTTCCTGTCCTCTTTGTATGCGTCGGAGAGAAGTATGATGATATCAAACCATTTGACAAGGAAGAATTCCTGAATTCTCTGATGGGGCTTGAATGATAAGAAAGCTGCTTCTTCCTCTCGTTTTCATTTCCCTTCTCTCTCCTTCTTTCGGAGAGGCATTCCTTTCCAATGCACTTGGCCAGAATCTTGGCACCATACCTGCTCTGACAGGTGCGGGCTACGAAGGGGAGAGTGATGGGGCTGAGACCGTTATCTATCACGATGGCGATGTGATAAGAAGACGCACTGTCACTGATCGGGGATATATAACCGAATACGGGGATACACGGGAGACTGTGAGTCTTGGAGAAGAGGGGGAGAGGACGGAATGGAGGCTGGAGACTCCGGATGGGGAAGAGGTTCATACATACTTCTATGAAGATGGTAGGCTTTCCTCGGTTTCAGTGTCTGTGAACGGAGAGCTTCTGCGCCGCCTTGTTTACCTTGATACACCAAAGGGGTCGCTCAGTGCTATCACAGGCTCTTCCGATGCGTATATCTCCCCGTCTTTCTACCTTTATGAAGCAGACGGCAAGAGCGTGCGATTCAGCTATCATGAGAACGGTATTGTCACAAGGGAGAACCTTTCAGACAAGGCCGCGTCCTATGAGGCGGAGGAGGATGGCAGCTGGAGGGAGACATCTACGCTCTCTGACGGGAGCATAATGGAGAGACTCTATTCTCCAGATGGAAAACTTGCAGAGGAGCGTGTCGGGGAGTCTGTCACCAAGTATGAATACGATGATGGCGGAGACCTTGTTCTTGCAGTGACCGTCAACGGTGAGGAGGAGATCCGAGAGCATTACAGTGAAGGCTCTCTTGTCCTTACCGAGATACTTTCCGGCGGTGTTATGGAAAAGGAACGCCATGTTCTTGAAAGCGGGGACATAGAGGAAATCCGCTATCGCGACGGCAAGGCAGAGTACAGCATTCTCTTCGATGGTGACGGGGTACGCGTCAAGGAGATTCACCGCCTATGATATTCTTCCTCGCGCTGCGTAACAGCTTCTCACGGACAGGAAATCATCGGGCAAGGGCAATACGCATCGCACTAGCTACAGCTCTGTCACTTGCCACTCTGATGGTGACCATATCTGTGATGGAGTACCTGCAGACAGGGAGATTCGACAAGATAAGGGCCTCCTCTTCGTTTGACATAACGCTCTCCGGAGATTTCAGCAAAGAGATGAAGGAGCGTTTTCCTTCAGCCACTGTATTCTCATATGGGGAGACAGAGGTCCTTGGGGATGGAAACATATTCACACTGCGCTATATCGATGATGAGTATGATGGGGAGCTTTCTGTCCGTATCACAGGAGATGGTGTCCTCCTTGTGCCATACACTTCGTATTCATATTCAGAAGACAGCATGTCAATAACGATGATGAGAGAGGGTCGGAGCGGTATGATGATTCCCGTTACAGCGGATTATGATATCCTCGGGACATTCTCAACGCCTCTTGACATTTCCGCTGACTCCTCAATGCTATTTCTCCCACTGTCAGAAATCAGCGATGGCGTTCCTCTTTTCACTGCGATAAAAGGCTGTGATGGTGCGGCTATCGAAGACCTGAGGGCGGATGGGTATACCGGTACTTCCTGGAAGGAGAAGGAAGCGGGACTCTATTCTGCGTTCATGGCGGAGAAGCTGATGATGTACATTGTCCTCTCGCTTCTTTTCATCATCATACTGGTTTCCCTTAAACAGAGTGTCAGGATTTTCTTCGATACAAGAAAGAAGGAAAGAGCCGAGCTTGTGGTACTCGGACTTGATGAATGGAAAGCTGATGCGGCCTTCACTCTGTCGATTGCAATTATCACACTCACAGGCATAGGTGCAGGTTTTGTCCTGTCCTGTCTTTTCATTCCAGCAGGGGAAATCTACGCATCCACAATCCTCGGTGGAAAGCCATCGCTTACGCTATCCTCTTTTTCCTTCATTCTTTTCTCATCCCTGATGCTGCTCTTTACAGTGCTTTTCTCTTTCCAGGAGACGGGAATGCTCAGACATGTTCCTGTATCGGAGGTTCTTAGCGATGAATGATATTCTGAGGCTTGATTCGATATATAAATCATATCCATCTCCATCTGGAGAAAGCATAGGCATACTCTCCGGTATCTCGCTTTCAATAGAAAGAGGGGAGATTGTCTCAATCGTCGGAAGAAGCGGATCAGGAAAGAGCACTCTTCTTTCCGTGGCAGCGCTTCTTTCTCCTGCGGATTCAGGCCTGGTGTTCTATGATGGTAGGAACAGCAGCCTCCTTGGAGAGAGGGAAAGAGCGGAGCTCAGGCGGAAAAGCATGGGTTTCGTTTTCCAGAATGCTACGCTTCTTGCTGACTTCTCTGCACTTGAGAATGTAGCAATGCCTCTTATGATACAGGGAAAGAACAGAAAAGATGCGTTCAATGCATCTCTTGAGCTGCTGGAGAAAGTCGGTCTGGATAAGCGGAAGGATCACAGGCCTGCAGAACTTTCCGGCGGGGAGAGACAGAGAGTTGCGATTGCAAGGGCACTTGCCGGCAATCCTCTTGTCGTGTTCGCGGATGAGCCTACAGGCTCTCTTGATGAGAGGACCGCAGAAGAGACGGAGACATTGCTTTTATCCACAGTGAAGGACACGGGCCACTCAATGCTTCTCGTCACTCATAACACGTCGTTTGCCTCAAAAGCTGACAGGGTGCTTGAACTGAAGGAGGGGAGGCTCAATGCTGTCTGAGGGAGCAAGGCTGTATTCTGCAAGAAAGACAGGACGTGGTATGAGCTTTCGCTATAAAGTCACATCTCTCCTGCCTCTTCTGATCCTGATTCTTGTCACAGCTTCCCTTTCTTTCGCTCTTGCGTTCATATCATCACTGTCTGAGAGGATTGACAGGATGATAGCCATAATGGGGTCAGGATCCGTCTATGCGCTCTCTGATCCTGCAGATTTCATAAAGGAGGGAGAGGTCGCGGCTGTCAGAAACGGAAATGCACTGATGTATACAGAGCACGGTGAAGCTGCCCTGGCGGTGAAAGGCGTCGAAACGTCCTATTTTTCCGGAATGAGGGGAGACGAGGTTGATGTTGTCATGCTTGAAGAGGATGTGCTTAATCCTGTGATTCTCTCCTCATCGCTGTCTTCCTCGCTTTCGCTTGCCATCGGTGACAGGTTCACGCTGCTTGTGTGGGATGAGGAAAATGGAAGGACACGGCCGTATCTGTGCACAGTCGGAGGTATCTTCTCGTCCGTCTATCCTCAGCTTGACAGCCATCTGGCATACGTTCCTTTCCAGATGCTCACTTCTCCTGTGGGCTATGAGATTCTTCTTCCAGCGGGGGCAGATTCTGAGACTGTCTCTGATGTATTGTGGGAAAACGGTATTCTCTCAGAGACTTACCGTACGATGTATTCATCGCTTTATCAGAATGTACAGTCTTCTGTAGGTATTCTCTATATAATCATCGTGGCCGTTGCGCTTCTTGCCTCCTTCTTTTCGTCCGATGCTGCCCAGGTTTATATAGCAAGGGACAGGGATGATATAAAAGAGCTGTGGATGCTTGGTATGGAGAGACGGGAGATCAGGAGAATCTACCTGAGGATAACGATGAGTGCTGTCCTGATTGCTTCTGCCGCAGGGTGCATCATCGGCCTTCTCCTTGCTTATCTCTCTCCTTCCATTCTCAGTGTAATAGCCCATTACGAGCCTGCGCTCCTCGAATACTATGTGACCTCGTTCAGTGTAAGCATTCCTTTTCTCTCAATTGCCGTGATGCTCATTCTCTCCATATTTGTCTCATTTCTCTCCGTTTCATTCGCTCTCAGACGAGGAAAGGGCTCCCGGCTGTTCTGACGCTCTTTTCCATTCCTAAGATAATGGGGTATAGTCAAACAGTGAATCTTGAAGCTTTTCAGCTTGGAACAAGTGGCATGATGCCGCTTCCCGGGCGATTTCTTACATCGGTCCTGGTACGCCGCGAAGGCGATCTCTTCCTCTTCGATTCAGGAGAGGGTACACAGGTGTCTATGAAGATGCTGAATCTGAGATGGAAGAAGATCTCTGCAATATTCATCTCCCACATGCATGCTGACCATGTGACAGGACTTCCCGGTATCCTGATGCTCTCGTCCCAGGTCGACAGGGATGAGCCGCTGTACATAATAGGACCTATGCGCCTTAAGGAGTATGTGGATGCATCGCGCCGCATTCTCGATATGTACATAAACTATGAAATCAGGTTCATTCCGGTCGAGACAGGAATAATCTACTCAGGAGATGGCTTTACTGTACAGGCCTTTCCTTTGATGCATACAAAGCCTTGCTATGGTTACTCCCTCGTTGAGGATAAGAGAAAGGGCGAGTTCTTTCCGGAAAAGGCCATTGAGCTTGGGGTTCCCAAGGGGAAACTATGGGGGACGCTCCAAAGCGGAAGCCCTGTGACTCTCGACGATGGCCGCATCATCACAAGCGATATGGTGATGGGGAGTGCGAGGGATGGACGGAAGATAAGCTACGTCACCGATACGATGTACTTTGAGAATATAGCGGATTATGTCCATGATTCAGATATACTTTTCTGTGAGGGCATGTTCGAGAAGGCCCTGGGAGAGACTGCAAGGGAGAAAAAACACATGACAAGCTATGAGGCAGGGCTTGTTGCAAGAGATAGCGCCAGCAGGCTTCTCTGTCTCCAGCACTATTCTCCAAGATACTCTGACAGGGAGCTTCGGATCCTCGAGCGCGACGCAAAGGAAGTCTTTCCTGATACGGTCCTGACCCGTGACAGAATGACTTTCAGCATACCGCTGAAGGATTAGGCTTTCATGCAGGGCATTCTATCTGCTATCCTGTGAGATGAGGCGTTAAATGAGAACTGTAAGATATCTTATCGGTGGCGAGAGGAGAGAGCTCATAGGATATATCCATGAGGATCTGTATACGCTGGGTGGCTGCTATAAGAAAAGACCTTCTGTCATTGTCTGTCCGGGCGGCGGATACTCTTTCCTGTCAAAACGCGAAGAGGATCCTGTAGTGTTCCCTCTGTTCTCCCATGGATTCAATGTCTTCGTTCTTCACTATAGCGTAGGTGATGAAATACATTCATCGTGGCCGGAAGAGGAGGCAGCCCTTGCAATTGCGGCAATAAGAAGAGACTCTGATAGCCTCGATATAGAAAGCTCTAAGATTGCCGTTATGGGCTTCTCCGCAGGCGCTCATGTCGCTGCTTCTGTATCCTGCCACTGGAAGAGATATGGTGATAGTTCCCGCCCCGATGCTGCTGTACTGTGCTATCCGGTGATTACAATGGGCAGGTACTGCCATCAAGGGAGCCGTGATATGCTCACAGGCGGAGATGAAAGGCTTATTGATTATTACTCGCTGGAGAATCAGGTGGATGAGGATACATCCCCATGCTTCATCTGGCACACATTCAGCGATGATAGTGTCGATGTTCATAATTCCCTTTCCTTTGCATCTGCCCTCCATGAACATGGAGTGGACGTGGAACTCCATATATATGACAGGGGAATCCATGGCCTTTCCTTAGGCTATAATGAGACGGGAAAAGAGGAGAAGGCCGTGCAGAGCTGGATGGATCTGTGTTTATCATGGCTTGACAGAAGGTGGGGCTTTTCACGCTGATGAGAAAGATACTGGGAGCGATAATTCTATTCCTCTTGCTATCTTCAGGGCTTCATGCCGAATCATTCACATTTGATGCGTATATAAATGCTGTCTCTGGCGGAATAAGCGGGTTTGGCCTGGGGCTTTTTCCTTTAGGAACCACATTCGGATTCGAGAAGCATTTCCAGATGGCGCCTGTGACACATAAGGCTGAACTTCAGATCGAGTTCTCCTTTGCGCTCAACAACCGTTCGCTTTCCACGGATTATGACTACATGACAGGACGGCCGGTATGGGCGCTGGAAAGGGATGAGGAACGCCATTTCTTCGGAGGCGATGGATGGGACCGCTCTCTTTCGTATTTCAATCCACGCTCTTCAATCGATATCTATCTTGATCAGGGTTTTTTCAATAACCCCCTCAATCCTGAGGGACCCCTTTTCAATGTCAGGGCCGGTTACAATGGCCGTTATTCAATGAGCCTTGAGGAAGTAATCTACTCGTTACCCGGACATGGCGGACTCTCTGATCCGGTATTCGTCTTTCAGGATGGGAGTCTCCGTCCTCCTTTTGATGAGTCCCTTCCTGCGTATCCCTGGCTGAATGGTTCCCGGCATGTTTTCACTGACTATCTCTATCTTCAGTTCTCATTGAATATGGACAGGGATACACCTACAGATTCAGAACCTGAAGAAGGGCTTGGAGTGGATCTCCTTCTTGAGGCTGGTCCTGCCTGGCTTTTCAATAACATCACTCCTGAAGGAGTTCAGAGCGATTATTTCCGTATTTCGCTGTATGCTGAAGAGAAAATGGAGATTTTCTCAGTCTTGCAGGATAACGGCTGGAACTGGATCAATATGTATGTCGGACACTCGAACAGACTTGAATACATCGGCGGTCCTGTCGTCCCGGAGAACAAGCTTCCTCTCGACAGGCTCCGCGGCAGTCTTCAGGACCGTATATGGATTCATTTCTCAGGTCCGCAGTTCATGGCCGGAGACTGTTTTACGAGCGTTGAGTTCAATCTTTACAATCGTCTTCTATTCGGAGGCGTGGTAAATGAAATTGATGACAGGACACGTGCTGTCGAGCTGCAGTCCAGCTTCTCTGCAACGCTTCAGCTCCGCCTGTTCGGATTCATAAGGCTTGAGTATCAGGTGGGTTATGATTTCATAAAGGGAATCTGGCCGGAAAAACCCTCTTGGTGGCAGAATTCCGGTCTGCAGTTCTACGTTTCGATTTAGGAGAGCTATGAAAAGAGTTGTTGTCATTTGCCTGATCCTGATTGCTCTCATGCCTCTTCCTGCAATAGGCTTCGGTTACCATGTCTTCACGGTGAGAACTGAGCCGGATTTCGGAGAAGGGGTTTTCCCCACTTCCGTGATGTACCAGTTCAATTTCCCTGTTCCGGATCTGGTAGACGGCTCTCGGACAGAGTTTGCCTTCCGTCTGGACAATGGTCTTGTTTACAGAACACTCAGACAGGACCCCATGACTGGTGCGATAATGGCAGAATCCCCTCTCTCTTATGATTATCCTCGTGAATATACCGTGCACTACGATGAGTTCAATCTCTTCTTTGCTCAGGGGTTTTATGATACGGATTTCTCTGCCAATGATCTCCTGACAGCCTTCATCTCAATAGATGGCCGCTTTGAGATGGCCTTCGAGCGTTTGTCCTGGATGAGTGGAAAGAACGAAACAGAGGGCCTTTTCTGGGACAAGGACGGAAACTACCGGTTCCCGGCGGACGGGAACTGGATCGGAGCTCCAGAACTCCAGGATGACAGATCCGTTTTCCAGACAAGCATCACCCTTGGTCTCATGGTTGATTATATGCGCGATACGACTTCCACGCGCGATGGTGTCAAAGCCGGCTTTTACATGAGGCTTGCCCCCGACTGGATGATACTCACGGATGGATCCGCTTCTTTTCTGCTCTATTGGAATGAATTCCAGTTCTCAAGGACTCTTTATTCAATTCCGAATGGTGAGAGAACCTGGTTCAGTATCGTTCTGGATGACACCCTGACTTACAGATTCATATCCGGCAGCAAGGTGCCGCAGTATGTTCAGGGTGGGGATATATGGGGTCCGGATGTTCCTAATGCGGAGAGTGTCATTACAAACAGGCTTTCCCTGACGTTCTACGGACCTCAGATCAACAGCCGGGATACCTATCCGTCTGTATCGCTTTTCTGGGACACAGGGTGGGCGCTGGGGAAGGTGCTTAACACATCATCTGGCAAGAGCATTATTGAAAGTTCCGGCAGCTGTGGTCTCAGAGCGGAATTCGTTGTCTTCGGTATTGCTGAGTTTTATTATGAGATAGGCTGTTCGTATGATCCTCCATTTTCCGAGGAGATGCTCGTAAAGCAGAGTTTTGGTTTTTCGGTGGGTATATGATGAGAAAGGTTTCTTCATTCCTTCTATTCCTTCTTGTTTCAATCGCACTCAGTGCAGGTGCATCTCTTGATCTCCGTTCTTCTTTTGAGTGGTCATATGATACAAATTCCTTCTCTTCTCCGCTTCCCTCTGATTACAGCACTCAGGGGTATCCGAATGGAGGAGAATTCCTGAAGCGTCAGAATCTTGGTATCAATCTCGGCCTCGATGTCTATTTTGCCGATTCATCACGCGTAGGGCTTTCAGTCTTCACATCATTCCGTTTTCCATACCATGCTGAATCGATAATCCCTGTGGATGGAGAGAATGGCTGGGTATATGAAAGCGAGGACAGTACAGAGCGGCAGCATACAGGTTTTTTCTTTGGGGCAGGTCCTGTATTTTGTTATCACACGGAGAGAATGGATCTCTTGCTTCCCATAAGGCTGAGCATCGGCAGCTATGACTGGTTTACATCGGGTATCGTTGTCGGTGTTTCGATTGAGCCTGGTGTGAGTGTCTTCCTTACAGAGGATTTCTTCCTTACCTTTTCAATGACTTATGACGCCCATCTGATGAAATTCCTTTTCTCTCTCAGAGAGGTCTATGATTCAGGGTATATAATGCTGACAGCTGGTGCTTCCATAGGCGGCGGTATCAGACTAGGAGATGCGGATGCGTAAACTTCTGGTTGTATTTTTCCTTATTCTGTCATTCCCGCTTGCTGCTTCTCCAGAGCTCTGGCTTGGTGGTGCATTCATGGCAGACCGCAACTACGTCTCAGGTGAGATTTCTTCCTCCTTTCCTGCAATGGGAGAAAGCATTGAGGAAATCAGGTCACTGGGACTGGATCTGGATCTTGCAGTCTTTCCCTCAGACAGCATACGAATCGGGTTCATTGGCGGCTACAATATCCTTCTTCCAATCGGATGTACTCCAGAAGGAGGGGAAAATGAGGGGTACATCACCTATGATTTCGATTATAGGCAGGAAGTCTCACTTGGCATTGCTTACTATCAGTTCTTCACAGAGAGAATCGGAGCGTATCTTAACTGCAGTTTTGAGTATTCCTGGTATAGAACAGCACTTGAGCATATCGCGAATGACTCAGAGCCGATGGATTATGTAGAGGAGAATGAATACGGCATTCTCGGAGAGCTTGGCATAGTCTCAAGATCAGGTGATATGTATTTCCGTCTTGGTGTAAGCGGGTTTTATGATCTGAAACATATGAAAGAGCCCGGCTTCAGATTCTCCCTTTCCGTTGGTGGAGGCTTCATAATCGGCGGAAATCGATAGTTTTAGCCAAAATCTTCACTCAAAGCGTATATACCTTCAGGAGAGATATCTCCGGAGGAGGTAGAGTGTATATACCGGAAGATAGCGAAGTGAGGAGGATGATCAGAGGGCTTACGCTGATGGATGACATCTTCTTCTCCAAATGCTTCTCAGGAAGCACGGAATGCACGGCACTGCTTCTGCGTGTGATCCTGGGACGGGAGGACCTCACGGTGGTGGAGGCAAGGACGCAGAGCTGGATGCAGAGCATACTCAGCCATTCTGTCAAGCTGGACATATATGCCAGGGACAGGGAAGGGAATGTCTATGACATAGAGATACAGAAGACCGTGAAGGATGCAGGGAGACGGAGGGCGAGATATTACAGTGCGATGATGGACAGTGCGGCACTGGGGAAGGGGGAAGGATACGAGAGGCTTCCGGAGTCGTATGTGATATTCATCACAGCCCAGGATGCGATAGGGGAAGGGAAAGCCCTGTATACTGTAGAGCGTATGATAAAGGAGACAGGGGAAGAATTCGGGGACGGTGCGCACATAGTGTATGTGAGCTCTGAGGCAGCGGAAGAAGGGACGGAGCTCGGGCGTCTGATGCACGATCTCGGATGTGCGGAGCC